>NZ_JBHUEA010000007.1:0-129990 GCF_042680685.1 Amnibacterium endophyticum
CGATCAGCTCCCGCCAGCCGCCGGTCGCGCCGCCGCCGGTCCCGGCGGCGAGCCGCCGGCGGCGACGGCGCAGCCGCAGCAGCGCGGGGACGGAGAGCACCGCCACGACCGCGAGCGCGACCCCGCCGCCCGACGCGGGCCCGGCCGCGGTGCTCGGCGCGGTCGTCGGCTGCTCCTGCACCGGCGCCGACGCGGAGGCCTCGGCGGAGGCGGAGGCCGTGGGCGGCGGCGCGTAGGCGGGCACGGCCCCCTGGCCGGGCGTCGGCTCGAAGCGCACCCAGCCGACGCCGTCGAAGTAGAGCTCGGGCCAGGCGTGCAGGTCGTCGGTCGTCACCGTCCGCGAGGCGCCCGAGCCCTCCGCGTCGCCCGGCTGGTAGCCGACGACGATGCGCGACGGGATGCCGAGCACCCGCGCCATCACGGCCATCGTCGACGCGTAGTGGATGCAGTAGCCCGCCTTGACGCGCAGGAAGGTGGCGATGACGCCGAGCCCGTCCCCGTCGTAGCCGCGTTCCGCGGGCGTCGTCTCGTCGTACGCGAAGGGCGCGCTCCGCAGCCGGTTCTGGATCGCGAGCGCCTGGTCGTAGGCCGTGCCCGCGTCCGCAGTCCAGGCGCGCGCGGTGCTGGTGATGATCGCCGGCACGCGCGCGGGCAGGGCGGTCGACTGCTGGTCGCCGGCCGGGGCGGTCGTCGAGCTGCGCCGCAGCTCCTCCGGCGTCGCGTCCACCACGGCGCTCTCCACCGTGTAGGGGCCGACCCGGTCCCCGCCGTTCCGGATCAGCGTGAGGCCGCGATCCTCCCACCGGAAGTCGGCGCCGCCGAGCCCCGACACCGCCGTGGCCGGGTAGGGCAGGGGCAGCCGCTCGCCGACGGCCTCGGCCGTCGCGGGGGTGATCACGGTGGTGCGGGTGCCGGCGTAGGCGTTCGCGGACAGGCCCGCGGGGTCCGGCGGCTCGGACGAGCGCAGCGGGCGGCCGTCTGCGGGGTTCGGCTGCCAGACGTCGCCGGAGAAGTCCTCGAGCACCGCGAGCCGCAGGTACACGTCCTTGTCGGGCCCGCTCGTGCGGTAGGTGAGCACGTCCGTCGTCGCGCCGCGACGCAGGTTCTCGCCGAGCCGGACGAGCGGGTCGACGTTCGTCCCGAAGAGCGGCGCGGCCGGCCCCGCCGCGATCGACGCCTGCGGCGCCGGCAGCACGACCTGGGCCACGAGCGTGAGCACGACGGCGATCGCGCCGCCCGCGGCGAGCCCGCGGATCCGGGGCGGCGCCCCGCGCCGGCGCCGGTCGGCGGCCACCACCAGCAGCGCGGACGCGGCGACGGCGAGCAGCACCCAGCCGTTCGTGCCGGTCGCGAACGCCTTCCCCGGCACGATGGCGACCGCGAGCACCACGAGCATCCCGGCGATCGGTGCGCCGAGGCCGACCGCGACCGCGTCGACCACGATCGCCACGAGCGCCGCCCCGACGCCCATCACGAGCGCGAGCTCCGGGGTGCCCTGCGCGGGCACGGAGTCGAGCGCGATCTGCCGGAACCCCTGCGCGGACACGTCGAGCAGCGCGCTCGCGCTGCCCCGCGCGCCGAGGTCCAGCACGGTCGCGGGTCCGAGCGTCAGCAGCGTGGCCACGGGCAGCACCGCGGCGGTCGCCAGCATCGCGACGGCCGCGGTGGTCAGCCCGGCGCGGCGGGCGAGCGCCGCGACCGCGAGGACGACGACGACCAGCAGGAGTGAGCGCCACCACCAGAGCGAGCCCTGCACGACGGGAGCGAAGGACAGCATCGCGAGCATCAGCGCCGCGCCCGAGGCCGCGGTCACCGCGCCGGCCCGGTCAGCGCGCACGGGGATCACGCTCCACCGCGAGCACGCGGACGCGCCACCCGCGCGCCGCCTCCGGGGCGGCCGTGCCGACGTCGCCCGTCACGACGGTGATCAGCCCGTCCGCCCCGCGCGGGGGCGGGGCGAGCCGGCGCAGCGACTGCGTCTCCCCCGTGCCGGTGATCAGGTGCACCACCTGCACGTCGCCCGTGGCCGCGAGCGCGGCGGCCTCCGGCGGGTGAGGGTGCGCGCTGCCGCGTCCGACCAGGGCGAGCCGCACCAGCCCCGCCTCCGCCGTGGACGAGGGCGCCTGCCGCCGTCCGGCGACGACGCGGACGGGCGCCTGCCGCGAGCCGAGCTCCGCCACCAGCGAGGCGGCGTGCTCGACGGCCGCCTCGAACAGCGCTGCGCTCGGCCAGGCGGCCTGGCGCGTGTCGAGGACGAGGCCGGTCGCCGCCGTCGGCACCGCGGACTCGGTGCGCACCATCAGCTCGCCGCGGTGCGCGGTCGCCCGCCAGTCGACCGTGCGCAGCGGGTCGCCGCTGCGGTACTCGCGCGCCACGAGGTCGCGCTGGTCGCCGATCGCCCCGAGCACGGAGCCGGCACCGGCGTCCGGGTCCGACCGCCGCAGCGAGGTGGGCGCCTCGACGTCCGAGAGCCGCGGCAGCACGATCACCCGGTCGGTCGGGCCGACCCGGCGGCTGGAGACGACGAGGCGCAGCGGGTCCGTGCGGTGCACGCGCAGCGGGCCGATCGGCACCTCGCCGCGCACGCGGCCGCGCACCTCGTACTCGAGCAGCGTCGCCGGCCGGCCGGGGCGCAGGGCCGGCAGCCGGCCCGAGACGTGCCCCGTCACCGCGACCGAGTGCGGCAGCTGCTCGGACCACTCGAGCGCGCCCGCGGCCGAGCCGCGGAGGATGAGCCGCACCCGCACCGGCTCGCGCTGCAGCGCGATGCCGGGGTCGATCCGGCGCTCGACCTGCACGTCCGAAGGCGCGAGGACGACGACGACGAGCGCAGCGACGACGGCGCCGAGCAGGAACAGGGCGACCGCGAGCAGGGCGGACCAGCCGGACGCGTAGGCCGCGACCATGCCGACCACCCCGCCGGCGACGAAGACGCCGCCCCGGATGGTCGGCCGGGCCGCGCGCAGGCGGTCCAGCAGTGCCCCGCTCCGCATCTACTGCAGAGGGACGGGGACGCCGGCGACGATCTGGGTGACGAGCCGCTGCGCGTCCGCGTCGAGCGAGCCCTGCTGCTCGAAGCCGCTGCGGCGCAGCACGAGGCGGTGGGCGAGCACCGGGCCGGCCAGCGCCTCCACGTCGTCGGGCAGCACGAAGTCGCGGCCGTCCAGCACGGCCGCGGCCTTGGCGGCGCGCAGCAGCTGGAGGCTCGCGCGCGGGCTGGCGCCGAGGCGGACCTCGGAGTGCCGCCGGGTCGCGGCCGTGATGCGCAGCACGTACGTCTCGACCGCCGGCGAGACGAACACCTCGCGGGCGGCTCGGATCAGCTCGGACAGCTCGCCGGCCGCGAGCGCCGGCTCGAGCGCCTCCAGCGGCCGGGTGGCGCCGTGCGAGCGGAGCATCTCCCGCTCCGCCTTCTCGTCCGGGTAGCCCATCGAGATCCGCGCCATGAAGCGGTCCCGCTGCGCCTCGGGCAGCACGTAGGTGCCCTCCATGTCCACCGGGTTCTGGGTCGCGACGACCATGAACGGATCCGGCAGCGGCCAGGTGGCGCCGTCGACGGTGACCTGCGCCTCCTCCATGCACTCCAGCAGCGCCGCCTGCGTCTTCGGGGAGGCGCGGTTGATCTCGTCGCCGACGACGACGTTCGCGAAGACGGCGCCGGGCTTGAACTCGAACCGCGCGACCGACTGGTCGAAGACGCTGACGCCCGTGACGTCGGACGGCAGCAGGTCCGGGGTGAACTGGATGCGGCTGATCGTGCCGCCGGTGGCGCGGGCGAGCGCCTTCGCGAGCATCGTCTTGCCCACGCCGGGCACGTCCTCGAGCAGCAGGTGGCCGCCCGCCAGCATGACGGCGAGCGCCGAGCGGATGACGTCCTCCTTGCCGTCGATCACGGTGGCGACGGCGGCGACGATCCGTTCACCGGCGTCGCGGACCTCCTCCGCGGCTCGGGCGTCCAGCGTGGAGCGGTCCGTCATCGGTGCCTTCCTCGGGTAGCGCAGCCGTCCCACGATAAGCGAGCGGAGCCGCGCAGCGGTGCGGGCGCAGGGACTTCGTAGGTCGCGGGCGGCCGAGCGCGCCCGCGGGGGCGCCCCTAGGCTGACGCCGTGACCGACGCGGCAGGCACCCACCGGGTCCTCACCTTCGTCTGCGCCGACCGGCCCGGCATCGTCCACGCCCTGTCGGGCGCGCTCGTCGATGCGGGCGGCAACATCACGGAGAGCCAGCAGTTCTCGAGCGAGGACACCGGCCGGTTCTTCATCCGCCTGCAGGTGGAGGCGGACGCGACCGCGGAGCGCCTGGCCGCGCACCTCGACCCGGTCGCGCGCCGGTTCGAGGCGGAGTGGCGGATCGACGTCGTCGGGCGCCCGATGCGCACCCTCGTGCTCGTGTCGACGGCGGGCCACTGCCTGAACGACCTGCTGTTCCGCCGGCGCAGCGGCCAGCTGCCGATCGAGATCCCGCTCGTGCTCGGCAACCACCGCGACCTCGAGGGGCTCGCCGACTTCTACGGCGTCCCGTTCGAGGCGCGCGCGGTGACCTCGCCCGAGACGAAGCGCGCGTTCGAGCAGCGGGTCCTCGCCGCGGTCGACGAGCTCGGCATCGAGCTCGTCGTCCTGGCGCGCTACATGCAGATCCTGTCGCCCGAGCTGTGCGAGCGGCTCGCGGGCCGCGCGATCAACATCCACCACTCGTTCCTGCCCGGCTTCAAGGGTGCGAACCCCTACCGCCAGGCGCACGCCCGCGGCGTCAAGCTGATCGGCGCGACGGCGCACTTCGTCACGGCCGACCTCGACGAGGGGCCGATCATCGAGCAGGAGGTCGTCCGGGTCGACCACGCCTCCAGCGCGCGCGAGCTCGTCTCCATCGGGCAGGACCAGGAGAGCCGCACGCTGTCGCGGGCCGTGCGCTGGTTCGCGGAGCACCGGGTGCTGCAGGACGGCGCCCGCACGATCATCTTCCGCTGAGCGCGGCTCGATCCCCGTCCGCTCGGCGCCGTCGCGCTCGACGTCGTGGGCCGGCCGACGGGCGCGCCGCGCCTCGTCGGACGGAGGTCGTGACGCGCACCGGCGGCGAGCAGGCCGCGGTCGGGTCCGGACACCGCACGCGGAGGCCCGGGGTCGCGCTCCTTGCCTCCCTGCGGGCTTCACGGACCGGACCGCCGGCCGTCAACCGGTCGGCAGCGCGGCGTCGTCGTCCGGGTCCGCCAGACCGGGCCCGTCGGAGGCGGGGATCGGGAGCTCGAGGGACGCGATCCGGCGGCGCAGCTCCGCGACCGCGGGCGCGGCGTCGCCCTCGAACGGCTCGTCGTCCTCGTAGACCGTGATCTGGCTCGAGGGCCCGAGCAGCAGCGAGACCTCCTGCAGCCGACCGCCCTCCGGCAGCGCCAGGATCCGGACGGTGTCGGCCCGACCGAGCCGCGCGAGCCGCGCGGCGTAGTCGAGCACCAGCGCGGCCACCTCGCCGTCCGTGCCGACGACGGCGTCCGCGTACGCGATCCGCTTCACCGTCCCGGACCGTCCGGCTCCGGGACGAGGCGCAGCCCCGAGGGCTGGTTCGCCGCGTCCCGGAGCACCCGCAGCCACTCGCGGTTCACCGAGGGCTCCCGGCTGCCGGCGTACTTGAAGGTGATGGGCACGCCCGGCGAGATCCAGATCGACCCGTGGCCGTCGCCGACGCCGGGCTCGTCCTTCCAGCTGAAGGGGAAGGACTCGTGCGCCCGCAGCTTGCCGTAGATGACGAGCTGCAGGTGGGCCAGCGCCCGGTCGTCGATCGGGATCGGCTGGTTCGTGTTGTAGACCAGGGAGCCCATGATGGGGTCAGCCGAGTCGCTTCTGCAGGTTCTCGGCGAGGGTCGCGAGGAACTCCTCGGTGGTCTGCCACTGCTGGTCCGGCCCGACCAGCAGCGCCAGGTCCTTGGTCATCGCGCCGCTCTCGACCGTCTTCACGACGACGTCCTCGAGGGTGTCGGCGAACTCGATGAGCGCCTGGTTGCCGTCCAGCTTGCCGCGGTGGGCGAGGCCCCGCGTCCACGCGTAGATCGAGGCGATCGGGTTGGTCGACGTGGGCTTGCCCTGCTGGTGCTGGCGGTAGTGCCGGGTCACGGTGCCGTGCGCGGCCTCCGCCTCGACGACCTTGCCGTCCGGCGTGGTCAGGACGCTCGTCATCAGGCCGAGGGAGCCGAAGCCCTGCGCCACGGTGTCGGACTGCACGTCGCCGTCGTAGTTCTTGCAGGCCCAGACGTAGCCGCCCTCCCACTTGAGCGACGAGGCGACCATGTCGTCGATCAGCCGGTGCTCGTAGGTGAGCCCCTTCTCGGCGAAGCGGTCGGCGTACTCGGCGTCGAAGACCTCCTGGAACAGGTCCTTGAAGCGGCCGTCGTAGGCCTTGAGGATCGTGTTCTTCGTCGACAGGTAGACCGGGTAGTCGCGGGCGAGGCCGTAGTTGAACGAGGCGCGCGCGAAGTCGCGGATCGACTCGTCGAGGTTGTACATCGCCATCGCGACGCCGCCGCCGGGGCTCTGGAACACCTCGAAGGACTGCGCCTCGGAGCCGTCGTCCGGCTGGAAGCTGATGGTCAGCGTGCCCTGGCCCTCGAACTTGAAGTCCGTCGCGCGGTACTGGTCGCCGAACGCGTGGCGGCCGATCACGATCGGCTTGTTCCAGCCGGGGACGAGCCGCGGGATGTTCGAGATCACGATGGGCTCGCGGAAGATGACGCCGCCGAGGATGTTGCGGATCGTCCCGTTCGGGCTCTTCCACATCTTCTTCAGCCCGAACTCCTCCACGCGGGCCTCGTCCGGCGTGATCGTCGCGCACTTCACGCCGACGCCGTGCTTCTTGATCGCGTTCGCCGCGTCGATCGTGATGCGGTCGTCGGTCTCGTCCCGCTTCTCGATGCCGAGGTCGTAGTACTCGAGGTCGATGTCGAGGTACGGGTGGATCAGCGTGTCCTTGATCGACTGCCAGATGATCCGCGTCATCTCGTCGCCGTCCAGCTCGACGACCGTGCCCTCGACCTTGATCTTGTCCGCCACGCGAGCTCTCCTCTTCGTCATCCGCGCCGTTGCGCCGATCCACAGTACAAGCGGAGCCGATGCGCCTCCTGGGCCCGCGTGCCGCCGGGGCCGCCGCTCGGTAGCCTGAGGGCGTGCCGGACCTCCACCTCGAACCCCTCTCCGCCGCGACGGCCTCCGCGGCGAACGGCCTGACGCTGAAGCCGGGGCAGGAGCAGTACGCGACGCCGGTCTCGCACGTGGAGACCGAGGCGACGATCTCGCCCACCGCGGCGTGGCCGCGGGTGGTCCTCGACGGCGACGAGGTCGTCGGGTTCATCAAGGGCAGTTTCGACATGGACGAGCCGCGCCCGGAGTTCCGCTGCTGCATCTGGCAGATCAACGTGAAGGCCTCCGCGCAGGGCCGCGGCGTCGGCCGGTTCGCCGTGCACGGCCTCGCGGACGAGGCCCGCGCCCGCGGCTTCACGCGCCTGACGGTGATCTACGAGCCCGGCGAGGCCGGCCCGGAGGCGTTCTTCCACCACGTCGGGTTCCAGGACGTCGGCGAGACCGCGTTCGGCGAGACGGTCGCCGCGCTCGACCTCTGACCCTCCCCGCCCCGTGAGCCCGGTCTTCGAGACGAGCGGCGACTACACGGAGGCCGTGCTGCAGGTCGTCGCGACGATCCCGCCCGGCCGCGTCATGACCTACGGCGACGTCGCGTGGGTCTTCGGCCGCCCGGGCGCCCGGGCCGTCGGCATGGTGCTGCGCTACCACGGCAGCGGGCTGCCCTGGTGGCGCGTGATCCGAGCCGGCGGCCACCCGCCGACCGGGCACGAGGCCGCGGCCCGCGCGCACTACGAGGCCGAGGGCACCCCGCTGCTGCCGGCGACCACACCGGCCGGGTACCGCATCGACCTCCCCCGCGCCGCCTGGAACCCCCACGACCGCGCCCTCGAGCAGGAGATCCGACCCGCAGCAGGAGATCCGACGGGCGGATCTCCTGCTGCAGGGCCGACGTCCTGCTGACGGGCTCGCGCCGCGTCAGACGAGGGAGTCGCGCCAGGCCGCGTGCAGCGCGGCGAAGCGGCCAGTACCCGCGATCAGGTCCGCGGGCGGGCCGTCCTCGACGATCCGCCCGTGCTCCATGACGAGCACGCGGTCCGCGATCGCGACCGTCGACAGCCGGTGGGCGATGATCAGCGCGGTGCGGTCGGCGAGCAGCGTCTGCAGCGCCTCCTGCACCAGCCGCTCGCTCGGGATGTCCAGCGAGGCGGTCGCCTCGTCGAGGATCAGCACCGCGGGGTCCGCGAGGAACGCCCGGGCGAACGAGATCAGCTGCCGCTGCCCCGCCGAGACGCGGCCGCCGCGCTTGTTCACGTCGGTGTCGTACCCGTGCGGCAGCGAGCGGATGAACGCGTCCGCGCCGACGGCCCGGGCTGCGGCCTCGATCTCGTCCCGGGTCGCTCCCGGGCGCCCCAGCTCGATGTTGTCCGCGACGGAGCCGCTGAACAGGTAGGCCTCCTGCGTCACCATCACGATCGCGCGGTGCAGGTCCGCGGACGTGAGGTCGCGCAGGTCGACCCCGTCGAGCGTGATCCGCCCGTCGCTCGGGTCGTAGAAGCGGGCGATCAGCTTCGCGAGCGTCGACTTGCCGGCGCCCGTGGAGCCGACGAGCGCGATCGTCTGGCCGGCGGGGACGTCGAGGTCGAAGCGGGGCAGCACCTCGCGGTCGCTGCGGTACGCGAACCGCACCTCCTCGAAGCGCACGCGCCCCTGGCCCTCCCCCTGCTTCGCGAGCGGCACGGCGCGGATCGGCTCCGGGACCGTCGGCCGCTCCTCCAGCACCCCGCTGATCTTCTCCAGCGCGGCCGCGGCCGAGGAGTAGGAGTTGTAGAAGGTCGCGACGTCCTCCATCGGGTCGAAGAACCGACGGGTGTACAGGACGGCCGCGAGCAGCGCGCCGATCTCGAGGTCGCCCCCGAGCACGCGGAAGGCGCCGAACAGCAGCACGGCCGCCACCGCGAGGTTGCCGATCAGCGTGAGGCCCGGCTCGAGCACCGCGAACAGGCGGATCGCCCGAGCGTTGATCGCCCGGTAGTCCTCCGCGAGCGCGCCGTAGTCCTCGTCGTTGCGGCGCTCCTTGCGGAACGCCTGCACCGCGCGGATGCCGGTCATCGTCTCAACGAAGTGCACGATCAGCTTCGCCGAGGCGACGCGGGAGGCGCGGAAGACCGTCTCGCTCGAGCGCTGGAACCAGCGGACGAGGAAGAACAGCGGCACGAACGAGCACAGCAGCACGACCGCGCTGCGCCAGTCGAGCAGCGCGAGCGCGACGAAGGTGAACGCCATGTAGAGCACGCTCATCACGAGCTCGTTGATGCCGCCGTCGAGCAGCTCGCGCATCGACTCGAGGTCGCTCGTCTGCCGCGAGATGATGCGGCCCGACGTGTACTGCTCGTGGAACTCGAGGCTGAGCCGCTGCGTCTGCACGAAGACCCGCTCGCGCAGGTCGAGCAGGATCGCCTGGGCGATCCGCGCGGTCTGCACCGTGTAGGACGCGACCATCACCCCGGCGCCGACGCCCGCGACGAGGTACACGACCACCGCCGCGCCGAGCGGCATCGCGTTCCCGCGCACGAGCGCGGGCAGCCCGGTGTCGATGCCGAAGGCGATGATGGCGGGCCCGATCACCTGCAGCCCCGTGCTGACCACGACGACGAGCAGCGTCAGCGCGATCCGCCACTTCAGCGGCGCGAGCAGGCTGCCGAGCAGCCGCAGCGAGCGCCGGCGCAGGGCCTTCCGCTCGTCGCGGTCGAAGTCGCGCCGGTCCTCGCCGCGGACGCCCGTCACGGTGCTCATGCGTCCACCTCCTGCCGTTCCTGCCCGGCCTCGCGCTCGTCCTCGAGGCTGGAGATGACGAACCGGTAGCGCTCGCTGGTCGCGAGCAGCTCCGTGTGGGTGCCGACCGCGAGGATGCGGCCGTCCTCGAGCAGCGCGACCCGGTCGGCGAGCTGCACGGTCGACGGCCGGTGGGCGACGATCAGCGCCGTGGTCCGGGTCAGGACCCGCCGCAGCGCCGCCTCCACCAGCGCCTCCGTGTCCACGTCCAGCGCGGACAGGGGGTCGTCGAGCACGAGCACCGCCGGGTTCGCGGCGACGGCGCGGGCGAGCGCGAGCCGCTGGCGCTGCCCGCCGGACAGCGACAGCCCCTCCTCCCCGATGACGGTGTCGAGCCCCTGCGGCAGGTCGAGCACGAAGTCGGCCTGCGCGATGTCGAGCGCCTCCCGCAGCGCGTCCTCGCCCGCGTCCGGGCGCCCGAGCAGCACGTTGTCGCGCACGGAGGCGCTGAACAGCGTCGCGTCCTCGAACGCCAGCGCGACGTGCGTGCGCAGCTCCTGCCGGGTGAGGTCGCGGATGTCGACGCCGTCGAGCAGGACGCGGCCGCCGGTCACGTCGTACAGGCGGCCTGCGAGCTCGACCATCGTCGTCTTGCCGCTGCCGGTCAGCCCGACGAGCGCCATGGTCTCCCCCGGCTCGACCACGAGGTCGACGCCGTCGAGCAGCGGGGAGTCGGGCGCGTCCGGGTAGGCGAAGCGCACGCCGGCGAACTCGAGCCGCCCGTGCGCCTCCGCGATGCGCTTCGGCTGCTCGGGGTCGGCGACCGCGTTCTCCTCGTCGAACACCTCGTACAGGCGGTCGGTGGCCGCGCGGGTGTCGAACAGCATCGACAGCAGGAAGCCGATGGACTCGAGCGGGAACCGCAGCACCGTCGCGGTCGCGAAGAAGGCGACGAGGCCGCCCGCCGTGAGCGCCCCGACGCTCGCCTGCCACACACCGACGAGCAGGCACAGGGCGAACGCGACGTCCGGCACGAGCAGCAGCCACAGCCAGATGGAGGCGACGGCACGCGCCTTCTCCAGCTCCGTGCCGCGCAGCTGCTCCGCCTGCTCGATGAACTGCTTCAGCGCGGTCCGGCCGCGGCCGAACGCCTTCAGGACGCGGATGCCGTGCACCGACTCCTCGACGAGGGTCGCGAGGTCGCCCTGCTGGTCCTGGCTGCGGCGGGCGACCACGTGGTAGCGGCGCTCGAACCGGAAGCCGTTGATCCACAGCGGGATCGAGCAGACGGCGAACACGATCGCGAGCAGCGGGTTCAGGAAGCCGAGCACCACGATGCCGACGACGATCGTGATCACGTTCACGACGAGGTAGACGAGCCCGAACGCGATGAAGCGGCGGATCAGGCCGAGGTCGGTCATCGAGCGCGACAGCAGCTGGCCGCTCGGCCAGCGGTCGTGGAACGCCACCGGCAGGTCCTGCAGCTTGTGGTACAGCGCGCGGCGCAGGTCGATCTCGACACCGGTCGCCGGCTTGACGATCCAGAGGCGCCGGGCGGTGTACAGCGCGGCCTCGAGCACGCCGAGCACGGCGACGAGCCCGACGGCCCAGCCGATGGCGGCGACGTCGCGGTCGGCGAGCGGGCCGTCGACGAGGAAGCGCAGCACCTGCGGGATGGCGAGCGTGACGAGGGACGCCGCGAGCGCCATCACGGCGGACCCGATCAGCCGGCTGCGCGCGGGGCGGACGAACGGCCCGAGGCGCGCGAGCGCCTGGAGCGTGGAGGGAGGACGGACGGGATCGGACACAGGGGGTTCCCTTCGCGGCGGACGCCTGGTCGGCGGCCGTGGACGCGGTCGTTCGGGGGCGCGGCGATGACCGCGAGAGGGAGGCTGCGACGGACGCAGCCCGGGAGGGACCTGAGCGGGCGCGGGGTCAGACGACGCGCGGGCGGAGGGGGAGGGCGAGTTCGATGGCGGGCGTGATCACAGCGGCCTCCTGTCCCTCGACGGCCGGTGTCCCGGTCGGGCCGCGATCATCCCCGGCAGGACGCCGTGGACCGCGATCGCGACAGCCTTCGATCCTAAGCCCGTTCTCGGAGCCCGCACAATGGTCGATGTGAACGCGCACTCCCGCTGCGCGCCGCGCCGCGCGGCCCCGCCCCTCGCCGGTCGAGCCGCCGCCCCGCCCTCGCCGGTCGAGGTGCGACGCAGGAGCCTCGAGACCACCCGGCCCCGGGGGTGCCGGGCGGCCGCAGCGACCGCGGGGTCAGTGGAGGAAGTGGCGCTCGCCCGTGAAGTACATGGTGACGCCCGCGGCCTCGACCGCGGCGACGACCTCGGCGTCCCGCACGGAGCCGCCGGGCTGCACGATCGCCTTCACGCCCGCGCGCAGCAGCACCTCCGCGCCGTCCGCGAAGGGGAAGAACGCGTCGGAGGCGGCGACCGAGCCCGCGGCGCGCTCCCCCGCCCGCCGCACGGCGAGCATGCACGAGTCGACGCGGTTCACCTGGCCCATGCCGATGCCGACGGACGCGCCGCCGGAGGCGAGCAGGATCGCGTTCGACTTGACCGACCGGCAGGCGCGCCAGGCGAAGGCGAGGTCCGCGAGGGTCGCGTCGTCCGCCGCGGGCCCGGCGGCGAGGCGCCACGTCCCGGGATCGACGACGTCGAACCGGTCGGGCTCCTGCACCAGCATCCCGCCCGACACCTGCTTGACGTCGCGCCGCGGCCGCTCGAAGCCGTCCGGCAGCCGGAGGATCCGGAGGCTCTTGCGCTGCTGCAGCACGGTGATCGCCTGCGGCTCGTAGTCCGGCGCGACGATCACCTCGGTGAAGATGCCGGCGACCGCCTCCGCCATCCCGAGGGTGACCGTGCGGTTCGCCGCGATCACGCCGCCGAACGCGGAGACGGGGTCGCAGTCGTTCGCGAGCCGGTGGGCGGCGGCGATCGGGTCGACGGCCCGGGGCGGGGCCACGGCGATGCCGCAGGGGTTCGCGTGCTTCATCACGGCGACGGCGGGCTCGTCGAAGTCGAGCGAGGCGCGCACGGCGGCCTCCGCATCGACGAGGTTGTTGTAGCTGAGCGCCTTGCCGGACAGCTGCGCCGCCTGGGCGATGCCCCGGCCGTCCGGCTCGCGCTGCAGCACCGCCGCCTGGTGGGCGTTCTCGCCGTAGCGGAGCGGGGTCTCGGTGTAGCGCCGGGTCTCGGAGCGCAGGTCCGCGCCGCCCGCGAACCAGTCCGCGATGGCGCGGTCGTAGGCGGCGATCCGCTCGAACGCGGCGGCGGCGAGCGATCGGCGCTGCGCGAGCGTCGTCCCGCCCGCCTCGAGCGCGCCGCCGATCAGCGCGTAGTCCTCGGGGTCCGTGACGACCGCCACGTTCGCGAAGTTCTTGGCCGCGGCGCGCACGAGCGCGGGGCCGCCGATGTCGACCTGCTCGATCACGTCCTCGTCGGCGGCGCCCGAGGCGACGGTGCGCTCGAAGGGGTAGAGGCTCGAGACGACCAGCTCGAAGGGCGCGATGCCGAGCGCGCCCAGCTGCTCCGCGTGCTCCGGCCGGCGCAGGTCGGCGAGCAGCCCCGCGTGCACGGCGGGGTGCAGCGTCTTCACCCGCCCGTCCAGCGACTCGGGGAACCCGGTCACCTCCGCGACGTCGACCACCTCGAGCCCGGCCTGCCGGAGCGTCGAGGCCGTCGAGCCGGTCGAGACGAGCTCGACGCCCGCCGCGGCGAGGCGGGCGCCCAGCTCGGCGAGGCCGGTCTTGTCGCTGACGGACAGCAGCGCGCGGCGGACGGGGACGAGGTCGCGATCGGTCACGCGGACTCCTTCAGCTGGATGCGGCCGGTCGCGACGCCTTCGACGACGTCGGCGAGCAGCCGTCGCTCGACGGGCTTGATGCGCGCGTGGAGCGTGGACTCGGTGTCGCCGGGCAGCACGGGGACGCGCTCGCGGGCGAGGACGGGGCCGCTGTCGACGCCGTGGTCGACCGCGATGACGCTCGCGCCCGTCTCCGCCGCGCCGGCGGCGAGGGCGTCGCGGACGGCGTGCGCGCCGGGGAACTCGGGCAGGTAGGCGGGGTGGGTGTTCACGAGCCGGGGTGCCAGCGCGTCGACGACGCCCTCCGGGAGCAGCCGCATCAGGCCGGAGAGCACCACGAGGTCGGGCGCCCAGGGCCGGATGGCCTCGAGCAGCGCATCGCCCCACGCCTCCCGCGAGTCGTACTGCGGCCACGGGGTGACGAAGGACGGCACGCCGAACTCGTCGGCGTGCACTAGCCCGGTCGCGTCGCGGTCGGCGCCCACCGCCACCACGTGGGCGGGGAAGGCGGGGTCGTCGCAGCGCTCGAGCAGCGCCCGCAGGTTGCTGCCGCCGCCCGAGATCAGGACGACGAGGCGCAGCACGGTCGCCGAGCCTACTGGTCGGCCTCCGGCGGCTCCGGCGGCTCCGGCGCCCGGACCACGGCGGCGCCGAGGATCGCCGGCAGGCCGATCTCGACGGCGGCGAGCCCGGCGGCCAGCAGCGGGTCGGTGCCGACCACGCCGAAGCGCCCGGGCCCCGCGGCGCCGGCGGTGGCGAGCGCGAGCAGCCCCATCGCGGCGCCTGCGGTGAGGCCGGCGAGCGCGCCGAGCGTCAGCGAGGGGGTCCGCACGCCGGACCGCCGTGCGAGCACACCGGCCGCGAAGCCCGCGAGCACGGGCAGCAGCAGCGCGACCGCGGCGACCGGGCCGGGGTCGGCGGGGACGAGGCCGAGCACGGCCAGCCCGGGGAGGGGGCCGACCTGCGTGGCGAAGGCGCTGGTCGCCGAGCCCGCGCCGAGCGCGATCGGGGCGCCCGTGGTCCAGGCGGCGCCCCAGACCACCAGCGTCGGCAGCGCGAGCGCCTGCGCGGCCGTGAGCACGAGCCCGCCGAGCGGCCCGGCGTCGAGGCCCTCGTAGAGCGCGACCACGTCGGCGAAGCGGGCGAGGAGCAGCAGCGCCGTCCCCGCCGCGGCCGCGGCGAGCAGCAGGCCCGTCCCGGCGAGCCCCGCCCGCACCCCGGGGGGCAGCGGCGCCGCGGACCGGGTGCGCCGCAGGGCCGCCAGGGCGACCACTGCGACCAGAGCGCTCGGCAGCACGACCGCCTGCCAGGCGACCGGTCGCGCCTCCGGCGACGTCCCCACGAGCAGCAGCCCGGCTGCGCCCGCGGCGGTGCCGGCGACGACCCCGGCCCAGGCGGCGAGCGGCGCCGCGGTCCCGGCCGCGCGCCGACCCGCGCGCACCGCGGCGGCAGCGGTGACGAGCGCGGGGCCGAGCACGGCGACCGTCGCGGTGAAGCCGGGGAACCGCACGTCCACCCCGTGGCCCAGCAGCTGGAGGACCGCGGCGGCACGGATCCAGGTCGTCCAGTCCGTCGGCGCGCCGAGTCCCGCCCAGGCGAGCACGCCGAGCGCCGCCAGCACGGCGAACGGCAGGGCGATGCCGAGCGGGCCGTCGACGGCGCCGAGCAGCGCCGCGCCGACCACGCGCCCGCGACGGAGCGCGGGGCGCGGCGGCGCGGGCGGGGCCTCGAGGGTCGTGGTCACGATCGGGCGAGACTACGGTCGGCCCGCGCCCGCTCCGCGGATGCGCCGCGGCCTGTCCCGACCGCGGGGCGACCGCGTCAGCCGCCGACGACCTCGCGCATGAGCGCCGCGGTCTCGCTGGGGGTGCGGCCGACCTTGACGCCCGCGGCCTCCAGCGCCTCCTTCTTCGCCTGCGCCGTGCCCGCGGAGCCCGACACGATGGCACCCGCGTGCCCCATCGTCTTGCCCTCCGGCGCGGTGAAGCCCGCGACGTAGGCGACGACCGGCTTCGTCACATGGGCCTTGATGTACTCGGCGGCCCGCTCCTCGGCGTCGCCGCCGATCTCGCCGATCATGACGATCGCCTTCGTCTCCGGGTCCGCCTCGAACGCCTCGAGCGCGTCGATGTGCGTCGTGCCGATGATCGGGTCGCCGCCGATGCCCACCGCGGTGGAGATGCCGATGTCCGACAGCTCGTACATCATCTGGTAGGTCAGGGTGCCCGACTTCGACACGAGCCCGATCGGCCCGCTGCCGGTGATCGTCGCGGGGATGATGCCGGCGTTCGACCTCCCCGGGCTGATCACGCCGGGGCAGTTCGGGCCGATGATCCGCGTCGCGCCGCCCTTCTGCTTCGCGAGCGCCCAGAACTCGGCGGAGTCCTTCACCGGGATGCCCTCGGTGATCACGACCGCGAGCGGGATGCCCGCCTCGACGGCCTCGACCACGGCCGACTTCGCGAAGGCCGGGGGCACGAAGATGACGCTGGTGTCCGCGCCGGTGGCCTCCATCGCCTCGCGCACGGTGCCGAAGATCGGCAGGCTCTCGCCGCCGATCTCGACGGTCGTGCCCGCCTTCCGCGGGTTCACGCCGCCCACCACCTTCGCGCCGGAGGCGAGCATGCGCGTCGCGTGCTTGGTGCCCTCGGACCCGGTGAGGCCCTGGACGATGATCTTGGTCTCGTCGCCGATCAGGATCGACATGCTGCTGCTTCCTCTTCCTCGATCAGTGGGCGGCGAGCTCGGCGGCCCGGTCGGCGGCGGCGTCCATCGTGTCGACGACGGTCACGAGCGGGTGCGCGGCCTCCGCGAGGATGCGGCGCCCCTCCTCGACGTTGTTGCCGTCGAGACGGACGACGAGCGGCTTGTCCGCCTCGTCGCCCAGCTTGCCGAGCGCGCCGACGATGCCGTTCGCGACCGCGTCGCACGCCGTGATGCCGCCGAAGACGTTCACGAAGACGCTCCTCACCTGCGGGTCGCCGAGGATCACGTCGAGCCCGGCCGCCATCACGTCGGCCGACGCACCGCCGCCGATGTCGAGGAAGTTCGCCGGCCTCACGCCGCCGTGCTTCTCCCCCGCGTAGCTGACGACGTCGAGCGTCGACATCACGAGGCCCGCGCCGTTGCCGATCACGCCCACCTCGCCGTCGAGCTTGACGTAGTTGAGGTCGTGCTCCTTCGCCTTCGCCTCGAGCGGGTCCACGTCGCCCGCGTCGGCGAGCGCCTCGTGCTCCGGGTGGCGGAACGCCGCGTTGTCGTCGAGCGTCACCTTGCCGTCGAGCGCGATGACCTCGCCGGTCTCGGTGAGCACGAGCGGGTTCACCTCGACGAGCGTCGCGTCCTCGTCGCGGTACACGCTCCAGAGCGCCTCGAAGACGGGGGCGACCTTGTCGACCAGCTCCTCGGGGAACTTCGCGGCGACCGCGATCTCGCGGGCCTTCTCGGCGGTCACGCCCTCCAGCGGGTCGACCTCGATCCGGGCCAGCTCGTCGGGGCGCTCCACCGCGAGCTCCTCGATCTCCATGCCGCCGGAGTAGGAGGAGAGCGAGAGGTAGCTGCGGTTCGCCCGGTCGAGCAGCACCGAGAAGTAGAACTCCCGGTCGATGCGCGCGCCGGCGGCGATCATCAGGCGCTTCACGACGTGGCCCTTGATGTCGAGGCCGAGGATGGCGCGAGCCGCCTCCTCCGCCTCGTCGGGCGACTTCGCGACCTTGACGCCGCCCGCCTTGCCCCGCCCGCCGGTCTTCACCTGCGCCTTGACGACCGTCACGCCGCCGAGGCGCTCGGCCGCCGCACGGGCGTCCTCCGGCGTGTCGGCGACGACGCCGGCGAGGACCGGTACGCCGTAGCGCTCGAACAGATCACGGGCCTGGTACTCGAAGAGGTCCATCGACGCGCCTCATCTCCCTCGTGTCGCGGAACGGACCGACCCTACCGGGGGCTCATCGCGCGCTTCCTGACGCGGGACCGTTGCCGCGTCAACCCCGGCGGGGTTACGGTTCGAAGGTGGCGGGAGAGCTGACCAACGGCGAGGCGTCGACCTGGCGGCTCATCCAGCGCCTCGCGGACCTCGCGACCGGCATCGTCGAGCAGCAGATCCGCAGCGCGGCCGACCTGTCGACCGCCGAGTTCGAGGTGCTGCGCTGCCTGGTCGCGGCGCCCGACGGCCAGCTGCGGCAGGCCGAGCTCGCCGCGGGCCTCGGCTGGGACAAGAGCCGCCTCTCGCACCAGCTGACGCGGATGGAGCACCGGGAGCTGCTGGAGCGCCAGAAGTCCGGCCGGATCCACGCCGTGACGGTCACCCGCTCGGGCGTGCAGAAGTTCGAGATGGCGGACGGCGCCCACGTCGCGGCCGTGCGCATGCTGCTGCAGGAGCACCTGTCGACGGCGGAGCGCGAGGCCCTGCAGCAGACCGCCGTGCTCGAGGAGCCGGTGCCGGCCGTCACGGCCCGGGAGGAGACGGCCTCCCCCGAGCGCACCGCCGCGTCGCGCCCCGCGCTCCGCGTCCGCACGACCTGACGCTCCCCTCCGGCCGCCGCGTCCCGCCGCCCGACGACGAGGCGCTGAGGCGGCGCCACGGCGAGCGCTTCCTGCTGACGCACTCGCCCGGCGGCGGGGATCAGTCGTCGGGGATGAGGCGCTTGCCGAGCCCGACGGCGGCGTCCGCGGTGTAGCCGAGGCGCTCGTAGAAGGCGGTCACGGCCTCGTTGCCCGAGCGCACCAGCACGTTGGTCTTCGGGCAGCCGAGCGCGAGCAGGCGCGCCTCCACCTCCGCCATCAGCAGCCGGCCGATGCCCGTCCCCTGCCGGTCCGGCGCCACCGCGACGTAGTAGACCCAGCCGCGGTGCCCGTCGTAGCCGGCCATCGCGGTGCCGACGAGCGCACCGGCGTCCTCGGCGACCAGGAACAGGTCGCGCTGCACCCGCTTCTTGCGGTCGATGTCGCGGTGCGGGTCGTTCCACGGGCGCACCAGCCCGGCGGCGCGCCAGAGCGCGACGACCGCGTCCTCGTCGGCGTCGGCGAACGGCCGGATCAGCATGCGACCGCGGGCCGGGGTGGTCCCTTCGAGGGCCTCAGGACACCGCTCGAGGCTCGCTGCGCTCGCACCTCGACCAGCGGGAGGGGTCGCTGCGCTCGCACCTCGACCAGCGGGGCGGGCGGGGCAGGCGGTCTCGGGGTCACAGCTTCGTGATCGGGGCGACCTTGATCAGCAGGCGCTTGCGGCCGGCGGTGTCGAACTGCACCTCCGCGATCCGCTTCGCGGCCACGCCGGTGACCGCGCTGACCCGCCCCTCGCCGAAGTCGTCGTGGCGGATGCGGTCGCCCGGCGCGAGCTCCAGGTCCCCGTTGTCGCGGACCCTGCCCGTGACGCGGTTCGCGCCCCAGTCGGCCTTCGGCCGCTCCGCCGCCGCGCCCGCCCCGGAGGCCGAGGAGGAGCCCCAGGCGAGGCTGCCGGCCACCCGCCCTCCGGCGCCCGGCCCCGTCATCCCCGGCGACTGCCGCCACTCGATCAGGTCCGCCGGCACCTCGGCGAGGAAGCGGCTCGGCGCGCTGACCGACGTCTCGCCGTAGCTGTTGCGCGTCATCGCGAGCGACAGGTACAGCCGCTCGCGCGCCCGGGTGATGCCGACGTAGAACAGCCGCCGCTCCTCCGCCGCCCCGCCCGGCTCGTTCGCGCTCATCCGGTGCGGCAGCAGGTCCTCCTCGATGCCGGTGAGGAACACCGCCTTGAACTCGAGGCCCTTCGCCGTGTGGAGCGTCATCAGCGAGACCGTGCCGGAGGAGTCGTCGAGCTCATCGGCGGCGGCGACGAGCGCGGTCTCCGTGAGGAAGTCGATCAGCTGGCCGTCGGGGTTGTTCCGCTGGAACTCCTTCGTGACCGCGAGCAGCTCCTCGACGTTCTCCATCCGCGCCTCGTCCTGCGGGTCGCGGCTCGCGCGGAGGACGTCGATGTACCCCGACTTCTGCATCAGCAGCTTCAGGACGTCGAAGACCGGGATGGGCGCCATGTCCGGCTCGGGCGGCGCGGTCATCGCGGTCGCCTCGTCGAGCAGGTCGGACAGGTCGGTGATCGCCTTCGCGACCTTGGGGCCGAACCCGATCTCCTTCGCGTGGCGCAGCGCCGCGCGGAAGGTGATCCCGTTCCGCTCGGCGAACGAGGCGAGCTGGGTCTCGGTGGCGGGCCCGATGCCGCGCTTCGGGGTGTTCAGGATGCGCCGCACGGCGAGCGCGTCCGCGGGGTTCGCCACGGAGATCAGGTACGCCATCGCGTCCTTGATCTCGGCGCGCTCGTAGAACTTCGTGCCGCCGAGGATCCGGTAGGGCACGGCCGAGCGGATCAGGATCTCCTCGAGCGCGCGCGTCTGCGCGTTGGTGCGGTAGAAGACCGCCACCTCGCGGTACTCGGTGCCGTCGCGGTGCAGCTGCTCGATCTCGTCGGCGACGAACTGCGCCTCGTCGTGGCCGGAGTAGCCGGTGAAGCCGGTGATCTTCGCGCCCGGCCCGTCGGCTGTGAAGAGGTTCTTGGGCTTGCGGTCGAAGTTGTTCGCGATGACGGCGTTCGCCGCGTCGAGGATCGTCTGGGTGGAGCGGTAGTTCTGCTCCAGCAGGACGACGCGCGCCTGCGGGAAGTCCTGCTCGAACTCGACGATGTTGCGGATGTCGGCGCCGCGGAACGCGTAGATCGACTGGTCCGAGTCGCCGACGACGGTCAGCGAGGCGCCCGGCAGGTTCTGAGCGGGCTTCGTCAGCTCCCGGATCAGCGCGTACTGGGCGTGGTTCGTGTCCTGGTACTCGTCGACCAGGATGTGCCGGAAGCGCCGCCGGTAGGGCTCCGCGACGTGCGGGAAGGCGCGGAACAGGTAGACGGTCTGCGCGATGAGGTCGTCGAAGTCGAACGCGTTCGCCGCCTGCAGGGTGCGCGTGTACTCGCGGAAGATCGTGAGGAACATCGCCTCCTTCGGGTCGGCGAGGTTCACCTCCCGGCTGAACGTCTCCGCGTCCACCAGCTCGTTCTTCAGCTTCGAGATGCGGGCGCCGGCGTTCGCGACCGAGAAGCCGAGCACGTCGGCCTCGTGCTCCTTGATGATCCGCTTCAGCAGCGCGCGGGTGTCGCCGGAGTCGTAGATCGTGAAGCCGCTGGCGTACCCGAACACCTCGGCCTCGCGGCGAAGGATCCGCACGCAGGCCGAGTGGAAGGTCGAGATCCACATCCCGTCGGAGGCGTGCCCGACGAGCTGGCGCACCCGCTCGCGCATCTCGCCGGCCGCCTTGTTGGTGAAGGTGATCGCGAGCACCTGGCTCGGCCACGCCTCGCGCGTCTCGAGCAGCGAGGCGATCCGGTGCGTCAGCACCCGGGTCTTGCCGGACCCCGCGCCCGCGACGATCAGCAGCGCCGGGCCGCGGTGCAGCACCGCCTCCCGCTGCGGCGGGTTCAACCCGTCGAGCAGCGAGGAGGAGGTCGTCGGGAGGGACGTCTGCACCACCTGCACCATGATGCGTCCGATGTTAGGCGGGCCCTCCGACGGCGGCGCGGGCGCCGCCGAGCACGGTCCGCACGAGGTCCGGGTGGTCGGCGAAGACGCCGGTCAGCCCGGCGTCCGCCAGGCGTCGCCAGTGCGCCGCGTAGCGGCCGAACGGGCCGGCCGCGCGGCGGTGCGGCGGCAGGAAGCGGTTCTCGGGGCGCAGCGTCCAGGCCCACACGTCGAGGCCCCGCTCGCGGAGCGGGTGGACGACCCGCGGCCGCGCGAGATGGGTCCGCAGGCTCACGCCGGCGAAGCGCGCGAGCGCGGCCGGGTCGGCCAGGAGGGCGTGGTCGCGCAGGGGCCGGTGGCCGACCAGCGCCACCAGCGGATGGGGCAGGCCGTCGGCGGCGAGCGCGTCGAGGACGTCGTGCTCGAAGCTCTCCACCGTCACCGGCGGCAGGGCCGGAGCCGCGGCGAGCGCCTCCTGCAGCAGGGCGGGCAGCGGCAGCCCGAGCGCGGCGGAGCGGGCCGAGTGCTTCAGCTCGATCACGAGGCCGACCCCGCCGGCACGGGCGATCCCGAGGGCCTCGCCGAGCGTCAGGACGCCCTCGCGTCCGTCGTGGGCGGCGCTGCCGGGGCGCAGCCGCGGCAGCCGCTCCCTGGCGCGCAGGGTCCGCACCTCGGCCAGGGTCAGGTCCTCCGCGAACCACCCGCGCCGGCGCCGGCCGTCGACGACGCGGACCCGCAGCCGGTCTGCCAGCTCCGGCCGGCGCGCCGCGTCGGTGGTCCCGCTCAGCTCCGGCTCGTGCCGCACCACGAGCGCGCCGTCCGCGGTCGGCACGACGTCGACCTCCAGCGCCTCGGCGCCCTGCTCGATCGCGAGCAGCAGCGCGGACCGGGTGTGCTCGGGGCGGTAGCCGCAGGCGCCGCGGTGGGCGATGAGGAGCGGAGCGGGCACGCGCGCGAGGGTACGCCGGGTTCCGCGGATCCATAGGAAGCGCATAGCACGGCGGGCCGCGGCGCGCCGCCCGGATCCGTAGAATCTTGGGCCCGGCGCAGCCTGTGCCGGACCTCACGAGACGGAAAAGGAACCATGGCGAACCCCGCCCTCTCCAACAACCCCGCCTTCAAGAACGGCGACGTCGCCAGCGCGGTCGAGCTGCAGGACCTCTACGAGCGCCCGTCCGCCACCGGCTCCGAGATGGGCCGCATGACCTACGAGGACACCGCGGTCAAGACCGTCGTGCTCTTCGCGGTGCTGCTGGCGACCTCCGCGGTCGGCTGGTTCGTGCCGATCCTCGCCCTGCCGGGCGCCATCGTCGGCTTCGTGCTGGCGATGGTCAACACCTTCAAGCGCGAGCCGTCCGTGCCGCTGATCGTCGCCTACGCGGCGGCGCAGGGCCTCTTCGTCGGCGGCATCTCGGCGATCTTCAACACGCGCTGGGACGGCATCGTCGCCCAGGCCGTGCTCGGCACGTTCATCACCTTCGGCGTGACGCTCGCGCTGTTCGCGAGCGGCAAGGTCCGGGCGTCCAAGCGGGCGACCAAGATCTTCCTGATCGCGATGGTCGGCTACCTCGTCTTCAGCCTGGTCAACGTCGGCCTGCAGCTGTTCGGCGTCACCGGCTCCGCCGAGTTCGGCCTGCGCAGCTACCCGGTGTTCGGCGTGATCCCGCTCGGCGCCCTGCTCGGGGTGCTGGTGATCCTGATGGCGGCCTACGCGCTGGTGCTGGACTTCGACCAGATCCAGCAGGGCGTCCGCCGCGGCCTGCCGGCCAAGTACGGCTGGACCGGCGCCTTCGGCCTGATGGTCACGATCGTGTGGCTGTACGTCGAGTTCCTGCGGCTGATCGCGATCCTGCGCGGCAGCAACTAGCGCCACCGCCTCAGAAGGGGGCCGGGTCCCAGAGGGGACCCGGCCCCCTTCCGACGTCTCCGTGCACCGGATGCGCGGCGCACGGAGCACGTCGCCGCGTCGCCCGCCGGAACCGCCCCGCCCCGGCGACCGGCTCCATACGCTGACGCCCTCCCGCAACGAGAGGCTCCGCGTGACCATCCCCGATCTGCTCATCCCGATCGCCGCCCGGTGGGTGCGGCGGGTGCAGCGCGAGCTCGACCTCGTCCCGACACCGCTCGACTCGCCCCGCCGCTCCGTCGCCGGCCTGCGGGCGGACCGCGTGCTCCTCATCGGCAACGGCCCGGTGATCGGCTTCGGCGTGCGCACCCAGGCCCTGGCCCTGCCCGGCCACCTCTCCCGGCGCCTCGCGACCACGACCGGCCGCGGCGCCGTCGTGGACGTCGTCGCGGAGCGCGGGCTGCTCGTCGATCGCGTGCCGCGGCTGCTGCGGGAGCACCGGCTGTCGGAGTCCGACGCGGTCGTGCTCAGCGTCGGTGCGACGGACGCCGCCGCCCTGACGCCCGTCGACCGCTGGACGGCGGACCTCGAGCGCGCGCTCGACGAGCTGCTCGCCGCCGCCAGCGCGGGCACGGTCGTCGTGGTGCTGCCCGTCGTGCCGCTGCAGCGGACCCGCGGGACGGAGGGGCCGCGCCGGCTGCTCAGCGACCGGCACGCGGCGACGCTCGACCGGGCCACGCGCGACGTGTGCGCACGCCGCGGCGACGTCGTCCTGCTCGAGCCCGCCCCGGACGAGCGGGCACCCCGCACCTCCGGCGACTACGCCGCGCTCGCCGCACGGCTCGCCGCGACGCTCGCGCCCCGCCTCGACGCCCTCGCCGTCGCGGACTCGCCGTCGACCGCCCGACGCCGGCGCCGCGCGCCGGACCCCGAGCTGCTGCGGCAGCAGGCGGTCGACGCCTCCGGCCTCGCCGGCAGCGGCAGCAACGCCGTGCTCGAGCGCCTCCTGCAGCAGGCGCAGGACGTCTTCGGGGCCCAGGCGGCGGCCGTCACGCTGGTCGACGGGGACGACGTCGTGTACAAGGCCGCCGCCGGTCTCGACCGGCGCTCCGCACCGCGCGACATCGCGCCGTGCAACCGCGCGATCCGCCAGGAGGGCCCCTACGTCGTGCCGGACCTCGCCGGGCAGCCGCTCGCCGACGACGGCTGGCGGTTCTACGCCGGCCACCCGCTCGAGGCCCCGAACGGCTACCGGATCGGCACGCTGTGCGTCCTCGGCCGGACCCCGCGCCCGGACGACCTGAGCGCGCTGGAGCAGGTCGCGCTGATCGACCTCGCCGCTCGCGCCGAGGCGGAGCTGTGGCGCCAGATCGAGGAGGGCGCCGAGGGCGCGACGGTGCAGCGGGAGGTGCCGGCGCCGGGGGCTCCGACGCCCGCGGCGCTCAGCCGCGGCTGAGCGCCGCCCGCGTCACTCCCACTCGATGGTGCCGGGCGGCTTGCTCGTCACGTCGAGGACGACGCGGTTGACCTCGGCGACCTCGTTCGTGATGCGGTTCGAGATGCGGGCGAGCAGGTCGTGCGGCAGCCGCGTCCAGTCGGCGGTCATCGCGTCCTCGCTCGACACGGGCCGCAGCACGATCGGGTGCCCGTAGGTGCGCCCGTCCCCCTGCACGCCCACGCTGCGGACGTCCGCCAGCAGCACGACGGGGCACTGCCAGATCTCCTCGTCCAGCCCGGCCGCGGACAGCTCGGCGCGAACGATCGCGTCCGCGCGGCGCAGCGTCTCGAGCCTGTCGCGGGTGACCGCGCCCACGATCCGGATGGCGAGGCCGGGCCCCGGGAACGGCTGCCGCCCGACGATGACCTCCGGCAGTCCGAGCTCGCGGCCGATCGCGCGCACCTCGTCCTTGAACAGGGTCCGCAGCGGCTCGACCAGCTCGAACTCGAGGTCCTCCGGCAGTCCGCCCACGTTGTGGTGGCTCTTGATGTTCGCGCTGCCGGTGCCGCCGCCGGACTCGACGACGTCCGGGTACAGCGTGCCCTGGACGAGGAAGCGGACCGGCTCCCCCGACTCGGCGCCCTCCGCGACCACCTCGGCGGCCGCGCGCTCGAAGGCGCGGATGAACTCGCGGCCGATCGTCTTGCGCTTCGTCTCGGGGTCGGACACGCCGTCGAGCGCGGCGAGGAAGACGTCGGCGGCGTCCACGACCTTCAGGTTGACGCCGGTCGCCGCGACGTAGTCGCGCTCCACCTGCTCGGCCTCGTCCTGCCGCAGCAGCCCGTGGTCGATGAAGACGCACGTGAGCCGGTCGCCCACGGCGCGCTGCACCAGCGCGGCCGCGACGGCCGAGTCGACGCCGCCGGAGAGCCCGCAGACCACCCGCGCGTCGCCGACCTGCGCACGGATGCGCTCGACCTGCTCCGCGATCACGTTGCCCGGGTTCCAGTCTGCCCCGATCCCGGCCGCGGCGTGCAGGAACCCCTCCATCACCCGCTGGCCGTGCGCGGAGTGCCGCACCTCGGGGTGCCACTGCACGCCGTAGATCCCGCGCTCGGGGCTCGCGAAGGCCGCCACCGGCGTCGTGGCGCTCGAGGCGAGCACCGCGAAGCCCTCCGGGGCCTGCGTGACCGAGTCCCCGTGGCTCATCCAGACCGTCTGCTCGTCCGGCTGGCCGCCGAGCAGCGGGCCGTCCGTCGCGCCGTCCGCCAGCCGCACGGCGGTGGAGCCGTACTCGCGCGCCCCCGTCCTCGCGACGGTGCCGCCGAGCTGCTGCGCCATCACCTGGAAGCCGTAGCAGATGCCGAGCGCGGGCACCCCGAGCTCGAGCACGCCCGGGTCGAGGGAGGGCGCGCCGTCCTCGTAGACGCTGGACGGGCCGCCGGACAGCACGATGCCGGCGGGCTGCCGCGCCGCGACCTCGGCCGCCGTGATCGTGTGCGGCACGATCTCGCTGTAGACGCCGGCCTCGCGCACGCGCCGGGCGATCAGCTGCGCGTACTGCGCCCCGAAGTCCACCACCAGGACCGGGTGGGCCTCGCCGGGCGGCCGCTCGGGCGGAGGGACGGAGGAGTCGCTGCTCGTCACTCCTGCAACCCTACGGCGACCGGGATCGAGTCGGTCGCACCCGAAGTGCTAGGCTCGCGCGGGTTCGAGTCAGGCGCACACGAAGGGGCGGGCCATGACGGAGGCGCAGCCGGTCGCGGTCGCGGTGTCGACCGTGATCTTCGGCCTGCGCGAGGCGGACGGCGAGCCCGCGCTGCACCTGCCGCTCGTCCGCCGCGTGCGGGAGCCGCACCTCGGTCGCTGGGCGCTGCCGGGCGGACCCCTCGCCCCGGAGGAGTCGCTGCGCGAGGCCGCGCGCCGGAACCTCGCCGCCACCACAGGGCTCGACCCACGGCACCTCGAGCAGCTGTACACCTTCGGCGCGGTCGACCGGGGCGGTGCCGAGCGCCTCGTCTCGATCGTGTACTGGGCGCTCGTGCGGACCGACGAGGCCGACCGCACCCTCGACGACGTCAACGTCGCCTGGTTCCCGGTCGAGGCGCTGCCGCCGCTCGCGTTCGACCACGACGAGGTCGTCGGCTGGGCGGTCAAGCGCCTGAAGGCCAAGCTCGAGTACACCCGCATCTCGCACGCGCTGCTGCCCGAGGAGTTCACGCTCGCCCAGCTGCGCGAGGTGCACGAGGCGATCCTCGGCCGCCGCCTCGACCCCGCGAACTTCCGCCGCCGCGTCGAGGCCACGGGCACCGTGACCCGCACCGGCGGCCTCCAGTCCGGCGTGCGGCACCGCCCGCCCGCCCTCTACCGGTCCACCGCACGACAGGAGCTGCTCACATGACCGCCACCCAGCCCACCGCCTCGCCGGCGGCGCCCGCGGGCGTCGAGGCGAACGGCCTGAACACCATCGCGGAGTCGGAGCGGAGGGGACGGCCCCGCGACCTCTTCTGGCCGTGGTTCGCGGCGAACGTGTCGGTGCTCGGCATCGGCTACGGCTCGTTCATCCTCGGGTTCGGGATCTCGTTCTGGCAGGCGACACTCGTCGGGGTGATCGGCGTCGTGATCTCGTTCGCGCTCTGCGGCCTCGTCGCGCTCGCCGGCCGGCGCGGATCCGCGCCGACGATGCTGCTGTCCCGCGCCGCGTTCGGCGTCCACGGCAACCGCCTCGCCGCCGCGATCTCCTGGATCCTGCTCGTCGGGTGGGAGACCGCGCTGACCTCGCTCGCGGTGCTCGCGACCTCCACCGTCTTCACCGAGCTCGGGATCGACCTCGGGCCGGTGACGGGCGTCGTCGCCCTCGTGGTGGTCGCGGCGCTCACCGTCGGCGCCGGCGTGCTCGGCTTCGACGCGATCCTGCGGCTGCAGAAGTGGATCACCGTGATCACCGGCGTGCTCACGGTCGTCTACATCGCGCTGACCGCCGGCGACATCGACCTCGGCACCGTCGCGTCGCTGCCCTCCGCACCGGCGACGGCGGTGATCGGCGCCCTCGTGTTCGTCATGACCGGATTCGGCCTCGGCTGGGTCAACGCGGCTGCGGACTACTCCCGGTACCTGCCGCGCAGCGCCAGCGGCAAGGGCGTCTTCGGCTGGACCACCTTCGGCGGCGCGGTCGCGCCGATCATCCTCGTGGTCTACGGCCTGCTGCTCGCCGGCTCCTCCCCCAAGCTGTCGGAGGCCATCGGCGCGGACCCGGTCGGCGCGCTCACGACGCTGCTGCCCACCTGGTTCCTCGTCCCGTTCGCGATCGTCGCGATCCTCGGCCTGGTCGGCGGCAGCGTGCTGAACATCTACTCGAGCGGGCTCGCGCTGCTGTCCGCCGGCGTCCCGGTCCCCCGCTTCGTCGCGGCCGGCATCGACGGCGTGCTGGTGATCGCCGGCACGATCTACGTCGCCTTCTTCGCGCCGGACTTCGTGACGCCGTTCCAGAGCTTCCTGATCACCCTCGGGGTGCCGATCGCCGCCTGGTGCGGCGTCTTCGTCGCCGACGTGGTGCTGCGCCGGCGCCCGTACGCGGAGGCCGACCTGCTCACCGCCCGCGGCCGCTACGGCGCCGTGCGCTGGTCCGCGGTGCTGCTGGTCCTCGGCTCGACCGCGCTCGGCTGGGGCCTCGTGACGAGCGACACGCCAGCCTTCGCCTGGCAGGGCTACCTGCTGGGCCCCATCGGCGGGCGCACCGGCGCCTGGCAGTACGCGAACCTCGGCGTGCTGCTCGCGCTCGCGATCGGCTTCGTCGGCACGCTGCTCGCGACCCGCGGTGCGGTGCGGCGGCAGGAGGCCCAGCCGCTGCCGAAGCGCGCATGACCGGCGGGACGGCCCTCGTCGTCATCGACATGCAGCGCGTGTTCGCGGAGCCGGGCAGCGCGTGGGCCACGCCCGGCTACGCGGACGCCGCCGCGGGCGTCGCACGACTGCTGCCCGCCTTCGCCGGCCGCACCGTCTTCACCCGGTTCGTCGCGCCGCCCACCCCGGAGGGCGCCTGGGCGCCGTACTACCGCGCCTGGCCCGACCAGCTGCGGCCGGCGGACGACGCGATGTGGGACCTCACGATCGAACCGGGCGAGGCGCCGGTCGTCTCGGCCACGACCTTCGGCAAGTGGGGTGAGGACCTCGACGCCGCGACCAGCAGCGCCGAGCGGCTGGTGCTCGCCGGGGTGTCCACGGACTGCTGCGTGCTGTCGACCGCGCTCGCCGCGGCGGACGCGGGCCGCTTCGTGCAGGTCGCGGCCGACGCCTGCGCGGGGGTCTCGGAGGCGGACCACCGACGCGCCCTCGACGCGATGCGCCTGTACGCCCCGTTGATCGAGGTCGCCGAGGTGGGCGGACTGCTGCTTCCATAGGTCCCGTGGACCGCAGCGATCGCGCCCTGGGGGCGCTGGTCGGGCTCGCGATCGGCGACGCGCTCGGCATGCCGACGCAGACCCTGTCGCGGGACGAGATCCGGGCCGCCGGCGGCGTGACCGGCTTCCGGGACGCGCCGGCGGAGCACCCGCTCGCGCACGGCCTGCCCGCCGGGCACGTCACGGACGACACCGACCAGGCGCTGCTGCTCGCCGACCTGCTGGTCGAGGGCCGGGGCCGCGTCGATCCCGCCGTGCTCGCTGAGCGCCTGGGCGAGTGGGAGGACCGCATGCGGGCGGCCGGCTCGCTCGACCTGCTCGGCCCGTCGACCCGCGCCGCGGTGCAGGCGGTGCGGCAGGGCGTCCCGCCCGAGTTCGCCGGCGCGAAGGGGACCACGAACGGCGCGGCGATGCGCATCGCCCCGGTCGGCGTCGCCTGCGCCCCGGACGACCCCCGGCTGCTGGAGCGGGTCGAGGCCGCCTGCCTCGTCAGCCACCACACCTCCGTCGCGATCAGCGGGGCCGCGGCGGTCGCGGCGACCGTGAGCGCCGGCGTCGAAGGGCTCGCCCTCGCGCCCGCCTTCGCCTTCGCGCTCGACGTCGCGCGCGAGGCCTCGAGCCTCGGCCGCTGGACCGCGGGGGCCGAGGTCGCGGCGCGGATGCTCTGGGCCGCCGACCTCGCGCTGAACGAGGACGCGGCCCGCGCCGTCGACGGGGTCGTCGCCCTGATCGGCACCAGCCTGGCGACGCAGGAGTCCGTGCCGGCCGCGTTCGCGATGCTGCTGCTGCACCCGGACGACCCGTGGGCCGCGTGCTGCGCCGCCGCGGAGCTCGGCGGCGACACCGACACCATCGCGGCCATGACCGGCGCGATGGCCGGGGCGCTGCACGGCGCGAGCGCCTTCCCCGCCGAGGCGGTGAGCACGGTGCTCGCGGTGAACGGGCTCGACCTCGCCGGCCGGGCCGACGCCCTGCTCGCGCTGCGATGAGCCGTCGTGTCGTCACCGTCGGCAACGCGATGGTCGACGTCGTCGCACGGGTGCCGCACCTGCCGGACCGCGGCGGCGACGTGCTCGCGCGCGGCGGCGGGATCGAGGTCGGCGGCGGCGGCTTCCGCGCGGTCGTCGCGGCCGCCGTCGAGGGCGTCCCCGCCGTGTACGCGGGCCGGATCGGCAGCGGGCCGTTCGGCGCGCTGGTGCGCGCGGCGCTCGACGCCCACGGGATCGAGGTGCCGCTGCCGGCGGTACCGGGCATGGACACCGGCCACGTGCTGACCATGGTGGAGCCGGACGGCGAGCGCACGTTCGCCACCGTGCCCGGCGCGGAGTCGGCCGCCCCTGCCCTCGAGGGGCTGCGCTGGGCGTCCGGCGACCACCTGCACGTCCACGGCTACGGCCTCGTCGCCCCCGGCAGGGCCGCTGCCGTCGTCGACGCCGTCGTCGCGCTGCCGCAGGACGCCGTCGTCCTGCTGGACCCCGGCCCGTTCGGCGCCGACGCACCGGCGGAGGCGCTCGCCCGGCTGCTCCCCCGGCTCGACTGGTGGAGCGGCAACGAGGCCGAGGCGAGGGCCGCGACCGGGCTCGGCCAGCCGGCGGACGCGGCGCGGCTGCTCGCCGGCACCGCCCGCCGGGGTGCGGTCGTCCGGCTCGGCGCCGCCGGCTGCCTGCTCGCGCTGCGCGGCGCCCCCGTCGAGCACCTGCCCGCCCCCGCCGTGCGCGCGGTCGACACGAACGGCGCCGGCGACGTGCACGTGGGGACGTTCCTCGCGCGCCTCGCCCTGCAGGACGACGCGCGCACGGCCGCGATCCGGGCGAACGCGGCCGCCGCGGCCCACGTCGCCCGCGCACTTCCGTTCTGAAGGTGATCCGGCTTCGCCGGATCACCTTCAGAACGGACTCAAGGGAGGGTCAGACGGCGGCGCGCTCGCGCTCGGCCAGGTAGGCCGCGACCTCGTGGTGGACGCGACGCTCCATCACGAAGGACAGCCCCGGCACGACGCCGCCCGCCGCGATGACGATGAAGCGGGTGATCGGGTAGCGCATCACCGTGATCAGCACGAAGTCGGCGATCAGGTAGGCGATGAAGAGGTAGCCGTGCGTGATCAGGACGGCGAGCCCCAGGTTGAAGCCGCCGACGGACTGCGCCTGCGCCTGCGACACGAGGGCGACCGGGCCGAGCGGGCCGCCGATCAGCACCTCGGTGTTGAACACGTAGCGGACGACGACCTCGAGGCAGACGAGCAGCAGGAAGGTGCCCGTCGCGTACGCGAAGACCTTGTAGAAGGTCAGGCTGCGTCGGATCGTCGGGAAGTCGCGGGTGGGTGGCACCCGCAGCGGTCGCGTCGGCACGATCGTCGATGCTAGGCGTCGACGGGGACGCGCTCGTCCTCGTCGACCGGCTGCTGGCGGGCCTCCCAGCGGTCCCGCACCAGCCGGTACCAGATGTAGAGCGCGAACACCGCGAACAGCGCCCACTCCACCGCGTACAGCACGTTGAGCAGGTTCAGCTCGACCTGCTCGCCCGGCTTCGGCGACCAGATCGCGGTGAGGCCCGCCGGCGCCTGGCGCAGCGTCATCACGCCCTCGTACACGGGTGCGTCCGCCGGCAGCGTCCAGAGGTTCACGAGCCGCGCGGTCGAGACCCCGACGAGCGCGCGAGGGTCGCCGGAGGCCGTCGGCTCGGCGCCGTCGCTGTCGACGTACCGGCCGACGAAGTCGCGCGGCTCGGCGGGGGCGGCGCGGACCTCGTCCGCCGCCCGGCGCGCGGCCTCCTCCGTCGGCGCCCAGCCGAGCCCGAGCGCGAGCTGCGACCCGTCGTCGAGGGCGGCGTGGCCGACCACCCACCAGCCGCGCTGCCCCCGGTTCAGCCGGTCGCCCACGACGAAGGTGTCCTGCGGCACCAGCCGCCCCTCGGCCGACACCGACTGCCCGACCGACGCATCGGTCTGCTGCGCGTCCGGGCGCGCGACGCTCGACAGCGACACGACCTGCTCGGTCGCCCGACGTTCGACGACGCCGCGGTCGACGGCGCGGGACAGCTGCCACTGCATCAGCCCCGCGAACACGCCCGCGAGCAGCAGGAACACGACGAGCAGCCCGAGCGACCGCGGGGTCAGGTACTCCCGCGCGAGCGTCCGGTCCGCGGCGACGTCGTCCGTCACACGGCCTGCACGATCTCCGGCGCCTCGAGCCGCACCCGGTCGGCGGACTCGTCGTCGGGCATGGTCTGGCTCTCGCGCTCGGCGCGGACCCGCTCGAGGTACGTCGCGACCTCGCGCTCCTCGTGCTCCGCGTCCCAGCCGAGCACCTCCGCCATCAGCGCCGCGGCGACCGGGGCGGCCGAGACCCCGCGGTCCCACGCCTCGATCGAGATCCGGGTGCGGCGCGCGAGCACGTCGTCGAGGTGCAGGGCGCCCTCGTTCGCCGCGGCGTAGACCAGCTCGGCCCGCAGGTAGTCGTCGGCTCCGGGCACCGGCTCGCCGAGCTCCGGCCGCTGCTCGATGAGCGCGAGCACGTCGTTCGCGAGGGTCCCGTACCGGTTCAGCAGGTGCTCGATCCGTGCCGGGTGCACCCCGGTGCGCTTCGCGGTGACGTGGCGCTGGTTCCAGGCCGCCTCGTAGCCCTCGGCGCCGACCAGCGCGACGTTCTCGGTGACGGACTCGGGCACCCGGTCGTCGAGCGCGCTCGCCGCCTCGTCGATCGCGTCCTTGCCCATCACGCGGTAGGTCGTCCACTTGCCGCCCGCGATGATGACGAGCCCCGGCACCAGGTGGGTGACGAGGTGCTCCCGCGACAGCTGGCTGGTCTGCTCGCTCTCGCCCGCCAGCAGCGGGCGGAGTCCCGCGTAGACGCCCTCGACGTCGTCGCGGGTCAGCGGGACCGCCAGCACCTCGTTCACGTGGTCGAGGATGTAGTCGATGTCCGCGGCGGTCGCCGCCGGGTGCGCCTTGTCGAGGTTCCAGTCGGTGTCCGTCGTGCCGACGAGCCAGTGCCGGCCCCACGGGATCACGAACAGCACGCTCTTCTCCGTGCGCAGGATCATGCCCATCGACGAGCGGATGCGGTCGCGCGGCACGACCAGGTGCACGCCCTTCGAGGCGCGGACGTGGAACTCGCCCCGCTCGCCCGCGAGCGCCTGGGTGTCGTCGGTCCAGACGCCGGTCGCGTTCACGACCTGGCGCGCGCGGATGCGGAACCGCTCGCCGGTCTCGAGGTCGACGACGTCGGCGCCGACGACGCGCTCGCCCTCCTTGGCGAAGCCCTCGACGCGCACGCGGGTCGCGACCTCGGCGCCGTAGCGCGCGGCGGTGCGGGCGACCATGGTGCCGTAGCGCGCGTCGTCGACCTGCGCGTCGTAGTAGGTCATCCCGCCGATCATCGCGCCCTTCTTCAGGGCGGGGATCGCCTTGTAGAGCTGCCTGCGCGACAGGTGGCGGTGGTGCGGGACGCCGGGCGGGCGGCCGCCCGTCCAGCTGAACGCGTCGTACATCGCCATGCCGGCGCCGATGTAGGCCCGCTCCCACACCCGGTGCGTGAGCGGGAAGAGGAACTTCACCGGCTTCACGAGGTGCGGCGCGATGCGCTGCAGCAGCAGCCCGCGCTCGATCAGCGCCTCGCGCACCAGGCCGAAGTTCAGCTGCTCGAGGTACCGGATGCCGCCGTGCACCAGCTTCGAGGACCGGCTGGACGTGCCCGCCGACCAGTCCCGCGCCTCGACCATCGCTGTCGAGAGCCCGCGCGTCACCGCGTCGAGCGCCGACCCCGCGCCGACGATGCCGCCGCCGATCACCAGCACGTCGAACTCGCGAGTCCTCATCGCCTCGATCGCCGCGCTCCGCTGAGCCGGACCCAGGTCTCCCGTCGCCGTCATCGCCGCTCCTCCCGTAGACCGGAGAGGCTACGCGCGCCCCCCGAGGGCGCCCTTCCGATCACGGGGATCTGCACGGATGTTCAGCGTCCGAAGGAGTCCGCGACGACGACCTCCACGCGCTGGAACTCCTTCACGTCGGAGTAGCCGGTCGTCGCCATCGAGCGCTTCAGCGCGCCCGCCAGGTTCACGGTGCCGTCCGGCAGGTGCGCCGGGCCGTACAGCACCTCCTGCAGCGGCGCGACGGTGCCGACCCGGACGCGGCGGCCGCGTGGCAGCTGGTCGTGGTGCGCCTCGGCGCCCCAGTGCCAGCCGCCGCCCGGCGCTTCCGCCGCGCGGGCGAGCGTGCTGCCGAGCATCACCGCGTCGGCGCCCATGGCGATCGCCTTGACGATGTCGCCGGAGTTGCCGAGCCCGCCGTCCGCGATCACCTGCACGTAGCGACCGCCCGACTCGTCGAGGTAGTCGCGGCGCGCGCCCGCGACGTCGGCGACGGCCGACGCCATCGGCGCGGCGATGCCGAGGCTCGTGCGGGTGGTCGTCGCGGCGCCCCCGCCGAAGCCCACGAGCACGCCGGCGGCGCCGGTCCGCATCAGGTGCATGGCGGCGGTGTAGGTCGCCGCGCCGCCCACGATGACGGGTACGTCGAGCTCGTAGATGAACCGGCGGAGGTCGAGCGGCTCGCTGCGCTGGGAGACGTGCTGGGCCGAGACCGTCGTGCCGCGGATCGCGAACAGGTCGACCCCCGCATCGAGGACGGTCTGGAAGAACTCCTGCGTGCGCTGCGGCGAGAGCGCCGCGGCGACCGGGACGCCGGCGGCGCGGACCTCCGCGACCCGCGCCGTGATCAGCTCGGCGCGGATCGGCGCCCGGTAGATCTCCTGCATCCGGGCGGTCGCGCGGTCGTCGGGCAGCTCGCGGATCTCCTGCAGCAGCGGCTCGGGGTCCTCGTAGCGCGTCCAGATGCCCTCGAGGTTCAGCACGCCGAGGCCGCCGAGCCGGCCCATCGCGATCGCGGTCGCCGGCGAGGTGACGGAGTCCATCGGCGCGGCGAGGAAGGGGACGTCGAAGCGGTAGGCGTCGATCGACCACGCCGTCGACACGTCCTCCGGGTCGCGCGTGCGCCGCGACGGCACGACGGCGACGTCGTCGAAGGCGTAGACCCGCCTGGCCCGCTTCGCGCGGCCGATCTCGAAGTCCATGCTCACGGTGCGCAACTGTATCGACGCGTCCTGCGGCCCCGACCGCGTCCGGCGGGGGACCGCCCGGCGCGCCCCGGCGTCCCGCGGGCCTCCGCGCTGCCACGGTGGTGCCGTGCGCCGCGTCCTCGTCACCAGCGCGCGCCAGGACGGGTTCGTGCTGCCGATGCTGCGGCTCGTGCGGGCGATGACCGCCCGGGGCGACGCCGTCTGGTTCCTCGGTGGCGAGACCTACCGCGAGCGCGTCGAGGCGGCCGGGGCGACGTTCGTCCGCCTGCCCTACGACGAGGCGGTGCCCGCGTCCCGCGTCTCGGACCCGGATCGGCGCAGCGGGGTGCGGGAGCTCGGCCGGGTCCTCCGCACCCTGTTCCTCGACACGGTGGAGGCCGACCACCGCGCGGTCCGCGCCCTGCACGACGAGCTGCGGTTCGACCTGGTCGTCACGGAGCCGCTCTTCGTCGGGGCCGTCGCCATGAGCCTGCTGCCGCGCGAGGAGCGCCCCGCCGTGCTCGTCGTCGGCTTCTTCCCCCTGCCGTTCCGCAGCGTCGACACCGCGCCCTACGGCAGCGGCCTGCCGCCCGCGCCGGGCGCGCGCGGCGTGCTCCGCAACGCGGCGCTGTGGGCCGCCGCGGAGGCGACCGTGCTCGGCGGGGTGCGGCGCGCGTTCCACGCCGAGCTCGAGCGGCTCACCGGCTCCCGGCCGACCGGGTCGCTGTTCGACCTGCCGCTCGTCGCGGACGCGTACGCCCACACCACTGTGCCGGGGTTCGAGTACCCGCGCCGGGCGCTGTCGCGGAAGGTGCGGTTCGTCGGGCCGCTGCCGCCGCCGCCGGGGTTCGCGCTGCCGTCGTGGTGGGACTACGGCGACGCCCGGCGGATCGTCCACGTCACGCAGGGCACCTACGCGAACGGCGACCTCACCGAGCTCGTCGTCCCGACCCTGCGCGCCCTCGCCGACCGGGACGACCTGCTCGTGGTGGCGACGACGGGCGGCCCCGCGCCCGACGTCGTCGAGGCGGCCTACGGCGGCCCGCTGCCCGCCAACGCGCGCGTCGAGCGCTTCATGTCGTACGAGCACCTGCTGCCGAGCTGCGCGGTGATGGTGACGAACGGCGGCTTCGGCTCCGTCCACCACGCGCTGCGCTGGGGCGTGCCGCTCGTGGTCGCCGGGACGACCGAGGACCGGGCGGAGGTGAACGCGCGGGTCGCCTGGACCGGTGCGGGCCTCGACCTCCGCGCGCAGCGACCCGCGCCGGAGCGCATCCGGGAGGCGGTGCTGCAGGTGCTCGACGACCACGGCCGGCACCGCCGCGCCACCGCGCGGCTCGCCCGCGCCATCGCCGCCACCGACGCCGAGCGCAGCGTGCTCCGGCTCGCGGACGAGCTCTGCTGCGGCGCGCCGGCCTCGACCTGACGCCCCGCGGCGACCGGGGTCAGCCCAGCGGGCGGAAGCAGAGCGTCCCGACGACCTCGCGGGGACCGCTCACGGTGCGGCCTCCAGGGCGACGAGCAGCGCGTGCTCCGGGTTCAGCACGGGCATCGGCAGCCCGAGCAGCGCGAGAGCCGTGCCGGACATCACGACGCCGTCCTCGAGCCAGGCGGGTGCGAGCCGCTGGGTGACCTCGTGACCGCCGACCGGCAGCGCGAGGCGCACGCGGTAGCGCCGATCCGGGTCGAGGCCCGGGATCGTCAGCGGCAGCGGCGTCTCGAACTCGGAGGTCGTCAGCTGCGCCCACGAGAACAGGGCGCGGTCGCCCTCCGCCGCGACGACGCCGGTGATCTGCACCGACGGGTCCGGCGAGTCGGCGCGGACCAGGCGGCCCGTGTGGAGCACGGAGCGCCACTCCTTGTAGAGCCGGATCGCCTCGGCGAGGCCGCGCCGCTCGTCCTCCGTCGCGGTGCGCACGTCCCACTCGATGCCGAGGTGCCCGAAGAGCGCGGTCGCCGTCCGGAAGCCGATGTCGTGCGTGCGACCGGTGCTGTGCGAGGTGGTCGGCCCGACGTGCGCGCCGACCAGCTCCGGCGGCAGCAGCAGCTCCGTCCAGCGCTGGATCGCCTGCCGCTCGAGGGCGTCGTTCGTGTCCGACGTCCACACGCGGTCCGTGCGCGCGAGGATCCCGAGATCGATCCGGGCGCCGCCCGACGAGCAGGACTCGATCTCGACGGCCGGGTGGCGCCGCTTCAGCTCGTCGAACAGGCGGTAGGCGGCGAGGGTCTGCGCGTGCGCGGACGCCCGGCCGTCGTGCCCGAGCTCGAGCTGGTCGCGGTTCTGGTCCCACTTCAGGTAGGCGATGTCGTGCTCGGCGAGCAGCGCGTCGAGCCGCCCGAGCACGTGCGCGAACGCCTCCGGGTGCACGAGGTCGAGCACCTGCTGGTGCCGCCACTCGAGGGACGTCCGCTCGCCCGGGCGAGCGATCCAGTCCGGGTGCTCCCGGGCGAGGTCCGAGTCCTCGTTGACCATCTCCGGCTCGACCCAGAGGCCGAACCGCATGCCGCGGGATCGGACGTGGTCGATGAGCGGGGCGAGGCCGTCCGGCCAGACGGCGGGGTCCACCCACCAGTCGCCGAGCCCGGCGCGGTCGTGCCGGCGGTTGCCGAACCAGCCGTCGTCGAGCACGAACCGCTCGACGCCGAGCTCGGCCGCGGCGTCCGCGAGCTCGCGCAGCACGTCGAGGTCGTGGTCGAAGTAGACCGCCTCCCACGTGTTCAGCACGACGGGGCGAGGGGTCGACGGATGCTGCGGCCGGGAGCGGATCCAGGCGTGGAGGCGGTCGCTGATCCCGTCCAGGCCGCCGGAGGACCAGGCCGCGTAGGCGGTCGGGGTCGCGTACCGCTCCCCCGGTCCGAGCACGATCTCGCCGGGCTCGAGCAGCTCGCCGGCACCGATGGCGGTCCGGCCGCTCGGCAGCCGGTCCACGAAGGACTCGTGGCCGCCGCTCCAGCCGAGGTGCAGCGCCCACACCTCGCCCCGACGCCAGCCGAAGCGCGCCTCCCCGGCGGCGATGACGGCGGGCGCGTCGTGGCCCGTGCGCCCGTGCCGACCGCTGCGGACCCAGGTGCCCTGATCGATGCGGCGCCGCTGCGGGTGCTTCTCGCGCGCCCAGCGTCCCGTCGTGTCCAGCGACTCGCTCGCGCGGGGCGGCACCGGCAGGGCGAGGTCGAACCGCTCGAGGCCGTACGCGTCCGCACCCGTGTTGTGCAGCGCGCCGTCGAGCAGCAGCACACCGGAGTCCGTCAGCACGAGTCGCAGCTCGACCGCGATCCCGGCCTCGTCGTCGGCGAGCCCGAGCGAGAGGCGCGTCCGGTCGCCCTCGTTGCCCGTCAGCACGAGCCGCGGCGAGAAGCCGGTGCCGTCGGCGCGCGCCCCGCGGATCGCGGGACGCCCGCGCCAGCCGCGGGACCGCTGCGGGAGCAGCGACTGCCGGACCGGAGCGTCGAAGCTCGACGGCGGCACGGCGGTCGCCTGCAGCAGCGCCGCGTCGGGCAGGTCCGCGCCGAGGGGCGCGCCCCAGTGCACGATCGCGGGGTCGCCCTCGGCGAGGTCGACGAGGACGCCGACCCCGCCGGCCTCGAGGTAGTGCTGATCGGCCATGCCCCCAGCCTGCCGTGCGGGCTCCGGCTCGGGCTCAGCGGCGGTAGTTCGGCGCCTCCACCACCATCTGCACGTCGTGCGGGTGCGACTCCTTCAGCCCCGCCGCGGTGATGCGCACGAAGCGGCCGCGCTCCCGCAGCTCCGGGATCGTGCGGCCCCCCACGTAGAACATCGACTGCCGCAGGCCCCCGAGCAGCTGGTAGACCACGCTGCCGACCGGCCCCCGGTAGGGCACCTGGCCCTCGATGCCCTCCGCGATCAGCTGCTCGTCCGAGGGGACGTCGGCCTGGAAGTACCGGTCGCGCGAGTAGGAGGTCTTCTTCCCGCGGGTCTGCAGCGCGCCGAGCGAACCCATGCCGCGGTACGTCTTGAACTGCTTGCCGTTCACGTAGATCAGGTCGCCGGGGCTCTCGTCGGTGCCGGCGAGCAGCGAGCCGAGCATCACGGACTCGGCACCCGCCACGAGCGCCTTCGCGATGTCGCCCGAGTACTGCAGGCCGCCGTCCGCGATCACGGGCACCCCGGCCTCGCGCGCCGCGAGCGACGCCTCGTACACCGCCGTCACCTGCGGGACGCCCACGCCGGCCACGACGCGGGTGGTGCAGATGGAGCCCGGCCCGACGCCGACCTTGACCGCGTCGACGCCGGCGTCGATCAGGGCCTGCGCACCGCTGCGGGTCGCCACGTTGCCGCCGATGACGTCGACGCCGTTCGCCCGTGGCTCCGCCTTCAGGCGCCGGATCATGTCGAGGACGCCGGCGCTGTCGCCGTTCGCCGTGTCGACGACGAGGATGTCGACACCGGCGTCGACCAGGGACATCGCCCGCTCCCAGGCGTCGCCGAAGAAGCCGATCGCCGCGGCGACCCGCAGCCGGCCGGCCTCGTCCTTCGTCGCGTTCGGGTAGCGCTCGCTCTTCTCGAAGTCCTTGACCGTGATGAGGCCGGTGAGCCGGCCCTCGTCGTCGACGAGGGGCAGCTTCTCGATCCGGTGCTGCGCGAGCAGGCCGATCGCGTCGTCCGGGTCGACGCCCTCCTTCGCGGTGACGAGCGGCTGCTTCGTCATGACGTCCGCGACCTTCGTCGTCTCCTTCTCGAACGGCGAGACGAAGCGGATGTCGCGGTTCGTGACGATGCCGACGAGGTGCCCGCCCTCGTCGACGACGGGCAGGCCGCTCACGCGGAAGTGCCCGCAGAGCCGGTCGACGTCCGCCACGGTCGCGTCGGGCGTCGTGGTGACGGGGTGCGTGATCATGCCCGACTCGCTGCGCTTCACCTGGTCGACCTGGCTCGCCTGGTCCGCGATCGACAGGTTGCGGTGCAGCACGCCGAGCCCGCCCTGGCGGGCCATCGCGATCGCCATGCGGGACTCGGTGACCGTGTCCATCGCGGAGGAGATCAGCGGCGACGCGATCCGGATGTTCCGCGTCAGCCGCGTCGACGTGTCGGCCTCGCTCGGGATGACGTCGGTGTGCCCGGGCAGCAGCATCACGTCGTCGTAGGTCAGCCCCAGGAACCCGAACGGATCGTCAGCCATGGATGCTCCCAACTCGCGGATCGGCGGGGATCTTCCCGCCCTCCCATGCTAGGAGCGCGCGCGGCCCCGGCCGCCCGCTCCGGGGCGGCCCCCACAGGCCCCGACGTGCGGCCTGAGCGCCAGTCGGCGCCCGCCGCTCGTCGCCGATCGGCGCTCAGGGCGCCGACAGCCAAGCCCGGCCACGGCGCCAGCGGAGGGAGCGGAGCGACCCGCCGCGAAGCGGCGCCCGGCGGCGCGGCGACGGAGGAGCCGCTTGCCATCGGCCCACGAGGGGGCCGCGAAGCGGTCGCCGAGCGGACCGATCGCCGGGTCACGACCAGCACAGTCGATCCGCCGGATCCCGACGAGCACAGCCCTCAGGCGCTCTTCGGCTCCTCGTCGAGGTCCTTCGCCAGGGTGCCGAGGTACAGCTCGATGACCTTCGGGTCGTCGGCCAGCTCGCGGCCGGTCCCCGTGTAGCTGTTCCGCCCCTGGTCGAGCACGTAGCCGCGGTCGCAGATCTGCAGGCAGCGGCGCGCGTTCTGCTCGACCATGATCACGGTCACGCCGGTGCGGTTGATCTTCCGGGTGCGGATGAAGGTCTCGTCCTGCCGCACCGGCGACAGCCCCGCCGACGGCTCGTCGAGCAGCAGCACGGACGGCTCCATCATGAGCGCCCGCGCCATCGCCACGGACTGCCGCTCGCCGCCCGAGAGGCCGCCGGCGCGCTGGCTGCGGCGCTGCCCGAGCACCGGGAAGAGGTCGTAGATCGCCTCGAGCCGCTCCGACAGCCTGCGCGGCCGGAGGTACAGCCCCATCTGCAGGTTCTCCTCGATGGTGAGCGAGGGGAAGACGTTGTTCGTCTGGGGCACGAAGCCGACGCCGGCCTGCACGAGGCGGTTCGCCTTCTGGTTCGTGATGTCCTCGCCGTTCAGCGTCACGGTGCCGCTGCGCACCGGCACGAGCCCGAAGAGGGACTTCAGCAGGGTGGACTTGCCGGCCCCGTTCGGGCCGATGATGCCGATCAGCTCGCCCGGGTACGCCTGCAGGCTGCAGTCGTTCAGGATGTTGATCCCCGGCAGGTAGCCCGCGTCGAGGTGCTGCGCGTCGACGACCGGCGCACCGGTCCCGGTGTACTCGACCATCAGGCAGACCCTTCCGCGCGCTCGGCGGCCTCCTCGGCCGCCGCCTTCTCGAAGTCCTCGTCGAGCACGCTGTCGTCGCCGAGGTCCTTGTCGTGGTGCGAGCCCAGGTAGGCGTCCACGACGGCCTGGTGCTCCATGACCGTGGCGGGCGGCCCCTCGGCGACGATGCGCCCCTCGGCCATGACCACGACCCAGTCGGAGATGTGCCGGACCATGTGCATGTCGTGCTCGACGAACAGCACGGTGGTGCCGCGGTCGCGCAGGTCCTGGATGTGCCCGAGCAGCGACTGCGTCAGCGCCGGGTTCACGCCCGCCATCGGCTCGTCGAGCATGATCATCGCCGGGTCGCTCATGAGCGCCCGGGCCATCTCGAGCAGCTTGCGCTGCCCGCCGGACAGGCTGCCCGCGTAGTCGTCCTTCTTCGCGTCCAGCTTGAAGCGGGCGAGCAGCTCGTCGGCCTTCTCGCGGATCTCCGCCTCGCGCTTGCGCCAGGCCGGCCGCGCCAGCGATGTGAGCAGCCGCTCCCCCGGCTGGCTCTGCGAGCCGATGAGCATGTTGTCCATGACCGTCATCGCCTCGAGCGCCTTGGTCAGCTGGAAGGTCCGCACCATCCCGGACTCGGCGACCTTGTACGCGCTGGTGGCCGTCAGGCTGCGGCCCTGGAACCGCCAGCCCGCGAAGGGGCCCGCGCCGCCGCCGAAGCGCGGCTTCGCAGAGTTCGGCCGGTCGAACCCGGTGATGAGGTTGAAGAAGGTCGTCTTCCCCGCACCGTTGGGGCCGATCAGCGCGGTGATCGCCCCCCGCTGCACCTCGAGGTGGTCGACGTCCACCGCGGTCATGCCGCCGAAGCGGCGCACCACGTGGTCGACCGCCAGGATCGGCTGCGGCTTGGCGCTGCCGGGCTCCTGCGGCACCTGGTCGAGCTCGGCGCGCAGCGCCTGCCGGTCGTACGGGTAGTCCGCGTCGGACGCGCGGACGGCGGTCTCGGTCATCGGAACGCTCCCTGCCGCTGCGGTTCAGTCACCGAACCGCAGCTCCTTCTTGTTCCCCAGGATGCCCTGCGGGCGGAAGATCACGAGCAGCATCAGCCCGATCCCGACCAGGATGAACGTGATCTGCGGGATCTGCTGCGCGCTGACGATGGTCGTCGGCACGAACTCGCCGACGAACGCCTGCAGCGCCGAGATGATGATGAAGTACAGGATCACCCCGACGACCGGCCCGAAGACCGTCGCGGCGCCGCCGAGCAGCAGGCCCGTGTAGAGCAGGAACGTCGTCGTGCGACCGAGCGAGTCGGGCTGCACGGACGCGGACAGCACGTAGACCATCCCGCCGAGCGCGCCGATCGCGCCGCCGAGCACGAGGCTCTGCATCTTGTACAGGTAGACGTTCTTGCCGAGGCTGCGCATGGCGTCCTCGTCCTCGCGGATGCCGCGCAGCACCCGGCCCCACGGGCTGTGCATGAGCAGCAGCACGAGCACCACGGCCAGTCCGACGAGGCCCCAGCCCACGATCCGCAGCCACCAGCTGTCACCGGCGCTGAGCGGGTAGGTGTACGGGCCGATCGTGAACGTGCCGGACGGGCCGAACGGCGACAGCGCGGTGAAGGCCGGCTGGTACTGGCTGCCCTGGATGCCCGCGACGCCGCCGGTGACCGGCGCGAGCGCCTGGTCGCCGCCGACGATCCGCACGATCTCGGCCGCGGCGATCGTCACGATCGCCAGGTAGTCGCCGCGCAGCTTCAGCGTCGGCAGGCCGAGGATGAACGCGAAGATCACCGCCGCGAGCACGCCCGCGATCACCCCGAGCACGAAGCTGCCGGTGTAGCGGATCGTGAGCGCGAGCCCGTAGGCGCCGAGCAGCATGAAGCCGGCCTGACCGATGTTCACGAGGCCCGTGTACCCGAAGTGGATGTTGAGGCCGATCGCCGCCAGCGCGAAGGCTGCGGTCACCGACGACAGGATCTGCGCCCCGAAGCCGACGAAGAGGTCTGAGATGAACATGGGACGCCCTTCAGCCGACGCGTTCCTTCCGGCCCAGGATGCCCTGGGGCCGGAAGATCAGGACCACGATGAGGATCAGCAGCGCGGTCGCGTACTTGACGTTGTTGGACAGGAACAGGGTCGACAGCTGCACGACCAGGCCGATCACGAGCGACCCGACCAGAGCGCCGAACGCGGTGCCGAGTCCGCCCAGGGTGACCGCCGCGAAGAGCAGCAGCAGCAGGGCGACGCCGGTGCTCCAGGAGACGCCGCCGTACACGAGGCCGTAGAGGACGCCGGAGAGTCCCGCGAGCCCCATCGCCACGGTCCAGATCACGCGGATGACGAAGTCCACGTCGATACCGGAGGCGGCGGCGAGCGCCCGGTTGTCGGCGACCGCGCGGGCCGCCCGGCCGAGCCGGGTCCGCTGCAGCGCGAGACCGACGAGCACGAGCACCACGATCGAGACGAGCATCGACCAGTACGCGGCGGGCGTGATGTCGAGCGGTCCCGTGTTGCGCTGGATGCTGTTCGACACCGGCAGGACCTGCGGGCCGAACAGGTACTGGAACAGGTACTGGGCCGCGAGCGACAGACCGATGGTGACGACCATCAGCTGCGTCAGGGGCAGCCCCTTGCGTCTGAGCGGCGACCAGAGCAACCGGTCCTGCACGTAGCCCGTCGCGGCGCAGCAGATCACCGCCAGCACGGTGGCGAGCACGAAGGGCAGCCCGAGCTGGATGGCGAAGAGGTAGCCGAGCAGGCCGCCGAGCGTCACCTGCTCCGCGTGCGCGAAGTTCGACAGGCCCGTGGTGCCGTAGATCAACGACAGGCCGATCGCGGCGAGGGCGAGCAGCAGGCCGAGCAGCAGCCCCTGCGACACCTGGCGCCAGGCGCGGGCGAGGAACGAGTTGTTCTGCTGCGTCCCCGTCGCCTCCGAGCCGCTGAAGGTGCCCTCGAGCGGGAAGAAGGCGGCGCGGAGCGCGCCGACGACGGCCTGGACCTGGCGGGTGTTCTCCGGCGCGGTGACCCCGTTCGGCAGCGTGCCGCGGTTCACCGTGAGGTTGTAGGTGCCGCTCTCGCTGACCTTGAAGGCGAACTGCCCGGTCGCGGTGGAGGTGGCGGTGGCGGTGTCGCCGGAGGAGGTGCTCACGGCCACCCGCACGCCCTTGACGGCGTTCCCGTTGCCGTCGCGGAGGGTGCCGGCGATGCAGCCCGACCCCGCGTCGACGCGGCAGGGCGGTGCGACGGCCTGGATGGTGGCGTTCTCGACGACGCTGGCCGAGGGGCTCGGCGTCGGGCTCCCCGTCACGGACGAGCTGGGCGTCGGCGACGGCGTCGTCGCGGCGGTGGCGGGGGCCGCTCCGGTCAGCACCGCGAGCGCGGCGCCGAGCAGGGCGAGCAGGAGGATCAGCGGGTTGGCCCGGCGGGTGCGGGCGTTACGGACGGAAGAAGGCACGGCGGCGCTCCGCTCGGTCGTGGACGGGCAGGACCGGGATCGGGGCCGGGCCGGCGTGATGCCGGCCGGGCCCCGTGTTCATCCCCTGATCAGCCCTTGACGGCCTGGAGGAACTTGCTGGGCGACTTGCCCTCGTACTGGTAGATCGAGATGTAGCCGGTCGAGGGGTCGTGGTCCTCGTTCAGCGGACCGATGCCCGAGTAGCCCTGGAACCAGATGTTCTTGGTCCCGCCCTTCAGCAGGTCGAGGCAGTCCTTGTAGGTCTTGCAGACCTTGCCGTTCTCGGAACCGGTGACCGGCAGGATGTTCTCCTGGATCGTGGCCGGGTCGGAGGAACCGCCCCGCTGGGCGGCGAGCGCCATGATCATCGTGGCGTCGTAGGACTCGGCGCCGTACCCGAAGGCCGTGATCGGCTTCGCGTTCGGCTCGTTCTTCTTGTACCAGCCGGTCAGCAGGTTCTTCAGGTCCTCGGAGGGGTTCGCGCCCTGCGTGGCGCCCTTCGCACCCGTCAGGTCGGGCTGGCTGGAGGTGTCCTTGCCGTTCGCGTCCTTCGAGTAGTCGTTCAGGTTGCCGTCCACGAAGTAGGCGTTCTTGAAGTCGAAGTTCGCGGAGGCCAGCGCCGGGAGGATCTGGTACGTCTGCGCGAAGGCGATGATGACGAGCGAGTCGGGGTTCGTCGCGAGGGCGTCGGAGACGATGCCGCTGAAGTTGGTCTCGGTCGACGGGAACTCCTGGCCCTTGCCCTTGGCGCCGTAGACGACCGAGCCGCCGGCCTCCTCGATCGCCTTCTGCGTCGCGTCGCGGAGGTTGGTGCCGTACGCGTCGTTGAAGACGAGGATCGCGGTCTTGCTGTGGCCGTCGGTGACGATCTGCTGGCCGAGCGCGTTGCCCTCGACCGTGTTGTTCGGCGCGTCGCGGAAGTACCACTTCGAGGCGCCCGACAGCTCGTCCGCGGTGTTCGCCGGGGAGAACATCACGGTGCTCTGCGCCTCGACGGTCGGCAGCACGTTCAGCGTGACGCTGGACGACTCCGCACCGAGGATCGCCGACACGTTCGCGGCGAGCAGCTTCTTGACGTTGTTGAGCCCGATGGTCGGGTTGTCGGTGTCGCTCGAGTCGACGCCGAGGACGCAGGGGGCCTCGCCGTTCACCCCGCCGGCGGCGGCGATCTCGGACAGCGCCTGGCCGGAGCCGGCCACGGCGGCCGGGCCGAGGAAGGCGAGCGAGCCGGTCAGCGGCAGGAAGGTGCCGAGCTTGAAGGTCGTCTTCTCGTCCTCGTTGCCCGTGCAGGTCGCAACGGCCGGGAGCGCCTCGGCGCTGGTGGACGCCGAGGAGGACGCGCCGGTGGACGGAGCGGCGCTGTTGCCGCTCTGGGAGGTGCCGGAGCAGGCGGCGAGACTGATCGCGGCCGTGGCGCCGATGGCGAGGGCGGCGAGGCGGCGGCCCTGACGCAGGTGTCCAAGCATTCGGATCCTTCAGTTCTGTCGTGTGATGGCAGACGCGCCCTGGGGAGCACGGTGCGGCAACCGTAGGGATGCCGTGTTCCAAGCATGTTTCCAGAATGGGCGGATACGGCCCATCGTTAGCAATCCGTGACCCTCGAAGCAGGGGTCACGCGATCGGGACGGGCGCCGCCCTGCGGCGGAGTCCGCCGTGCAGGAGGGTCTCGCCGACGAGCAGCACCAGTGCCGTCCAGACCAGTGCGAAGCCGGCCCAGCGCCCGGGCGACATCGGCTCGTGCAGCAGGAACACGCCGGTCGCGAACTGCAGGATCGGCGCCAGGTACTGCAGGAAGCCGGCGACGGACAGCGGCAGCCGTCGCGTCGACGACGCGAACAGCAGGAGGGGCACCGCGGTCCCGACGCCCGCGGAGGCCAGCATGAGGCTCGGGTACCACCCCGCCGTCCCGAACGCGAGCCCGGAGCCGAGGCCCAGGACGAGCAGCTGCACGACCGCCACCGGCGCGAGCCAGACCGTCTCGAGCGTCAGCCCGGACAGCGGGTCGACGCGGGCGCCGGCCCGCTTCTTCACGAGGCCGTAGAGCCCGAACGAGAAGGCGAGGCCGAGCGAGATCAGCGGCGGCGTGCCGCCTTCGACGCCGAGCACCACGACGGCGATCGCGCTGACGGCGACCGCGGCCCACTGCCCGGGGCGCAGCCGCTCCCGCAGCACCACGACGCCGAGCAGCACGGTGACGATCGGGTTGATGAAGTAGCCGAGGGCCGCCTCCACGACGTGCCCGGTGGTGGTGGCGCCGACGTAGATGGTCCAGTTGATGTAGACGAGCGCACCGGCGAGCCCGAAGAGCAGCGCCGCTCGCCGGTCGTGCAGCACCGCGCGGAGGCGCTGCCAGGATCGCGTCGCGACGATCAGCAGCGCGCAGAAGACGAGGGAGAAGAGGATGCGCCAGCCGACGATCTCGAACGGGCCGGCGGGGCGCATCTGCAGGAAGTAGACGGGCATCGCGCCCCAGAGGGCGTAGGCGCCGATCCCGTAGGCGAGACCGGCTCGTCGCGAGCTGGTCTCGTCGGGCACCGGACGACGCTACTGCTGCGGGACGACGCCGGCCGTCCGCCGGCGCGCGCCGTCGTCATCGGGCGACGCGGACCGGCGGGAACGCGAGAAGGGGCCCGCGCCGTCGGCGCGAGCCCCTTCCTGCTGATGCGTCGTCAGCGGACGACGACCGCCAGCACGTCGCGGGCGGAGAGGACCAGGTAGTCCTCGCCCGAGACCTTGACCTCGGTGCCGCCGTACTTGGAGTAGATGACGCGGTCGCCGACGGCGACGTCGAGCGGCACGCGGTTGCCGTTGTCGTCGATGCGGCCGGGGCCCACGGCCACGACCTCGCCCTCCTGGGGCTTCTCCTTCGCGGTGTCCGGGATGACCAGGCCCGAGGCCGTGGTCTGCTCGGCGTCGACCTGGCTGATGACGATGCGGTCCTCGAGCGGCTTGATGGAGACCGGCACGGTCCACCTCTGCTTTCCGTGTATGGCGTGAACGTTCGTCGGCGCCCGGCTGGAGGCCGTTCGCCGGTCAGCGATCCTACGCACCCCGCCTGGCACTCGTCCAACCCGAGTGCCAGGTACGGTGACGGCCGTGGAGCAGGCGGAGGCGGACCTCCTGATGAGCCCGCGGGGAGCCGCCGCGCTCGAGGCCGAGGCCGCGCTGCCGGGGACGCCCGATCCGTTCGCCCGCTCCGCGGCGCTGCGCCGGGCGGGCTTCTCGGCCGGCGAGACCGCCGCCCTGCTCACGCAGGCCGACCTGCGTCGGCGGGCCGCCGGGCGGCTCGGCCCGGATGCGGCGCGACTGCTGCTGACCCGGGCCGGGCTCGAGCAGGCGACCCGCCGCGAGGTCGCGGCGGAGCACGCGGCACGGGTGCGGGCCGCCGGCTTCGACGACGTCGTCGACCTGGGCTGCGGGATCGGGGGCGACGCGCTCGCCTTCGCGGCCGCGGGCCTCGCGGTGCGGGCCGTGGAGCGGGACCCGGTCACCGCTGCGCTCGCCCGGCACAACCTCGCCCCGTTCCCGGGCGCCCGCGTCGAGGTCGGCGAGGCCGAGACGACGGAGGCGGCGGACGGCGCCGCGGTCTGGCTCGACCCGGCGCGACGCACCGCCGGGCACTCCGACACCCGTCGCCTGCGCCCGGACGACTGGTCCCCGTCCCTCGACTTCGTCGCCGGGCTCCTCAGCGAGCGGGCCGCCGGGGTCAAGCTGGCGCCGGGCCTCGACCACGAGCTGATCCCGCCGGGCGTGGAGGCGCAGTGGGTGTCGAGCGGGCGCGAGGTCGCCGAGCTGGTGCTCTGGTCCGGCGGTCTCGCGCGGCCCGGCACCGGTCGCGCCGCGCTCGTGCTCGGCCGTGCCGGCGCCGCGGAGCTGACCGGGCCGGGTCCCGCGGTCGACGTGCCGCCGGGGCCGCTCGGCGGGGTCGTCGCGGAGCCCGACGGCGCGGTGATCCGGTCGGGCCTGCTCGGCGACCTGGCGCGGGCCACGGGCTCGCACCCGGTCGGGCCCGGCATCGCCTACCTGACCGGCGATGCGATCGAGGCGTCGCCGTTCCTCGACCGCTTCGCCGTGGAGGCGGTGCTCCCCCTCGACCCGCGCCTCATCGCCCGCGAGCTGCGGGCGCGCGGGATCGGGCGGCTCGAGGTCAAGAAGCGCGGCGTGGACCTCGAGCCGGCCGCGTTCCGGCGCCGGCTCGGCCTCAAGGGCGACGGCGAGGCGGTGCTCATCGCGACGCGGACGATCAAGCGCCGCGTCGCGCTGCTGTGCCGCCGCCTCCGCTGAGCCGATGCCCGGGGGCGCGGTCAGGGGCTGGTCGAGAATCCGGAGTTGTTGACCGCGACCGCGAGTGCGACGAACCCGACGAACAGCAGCACGTAGCCGATCGTGAAGACGTAGCCGAGGATCGTGCCGGCGAGCGCGAGGCCGCGGCCCTGCTCCCCCGTGCGCTTGATCTGGCTGAGGGCGATGTGGCCGCAGATGATGCCGCCGGGCGCGACCACGAACGCGAGGACGAGCGCGATGATCGCGAGCACGTTCGTGCGCCCCTGGGTGGACGGCGCCCCGGTGTAGGGGGTCGAGCTCGGGGGCGTGGGCTGGTAGTCGCTCATGGCTTCCTCACGTGGGGACGGTCCGTCATGGTCCCAGCGCACGGAGCGGGGTGTCAACGGACCGAGGGGCCGTGTCCAGCGCGATCCGCGCCCGGTCCCGGGCGGAGCGCCGGCGTCAGACCTGGACGACCGGGACGGGCAGGGTCGAGTCGACGCCGAAGCCGAGGGGGCTCGGCGCGACGCCCGCGGCGACGAGCCGGGCGCCGAGGCCCGCGATCATGGCCCCGTTGTCGGTGCACAGCGAGAAGGGCGGGATGCGGAGCGCCACGCCGGCCGCCGCGCACCGCTGAACGGCGACGTCGCGGAGCCGGCGGTTCGCCACCACGCCGCCGCCCAGCAGCAGCCGCGGCACCCCCGTCTCGGCGCAGGCGTCGAGCGCCTTCGTCACGAGGACGTCGACGACCGCCTCGCGGAAGCCCGCCGCGACGTCGGCGACGCGCAGGTCGTCGCCCGCCGCCTCCACGTGCCGCGCGACCGCGGTCTTCAGTCCGGAGAAGGAGAAGTCGAAGCGGTGCCGCTGCCGGTCCTTGCCGCTCGAGAGCCCGCGAGGGAAGCGGATCGCGGCCGGGTCGCCGTCGGCGGCCGCCGCGTCGATCGAGGGGCCGCCCGGGTAGGGCAGGCCGAGCAGGCGGGCGGTCTTGTCGAACGCCTCCCCCGCCGCGTCGTCGAGGGTCTCGCCGAGGGGCTCGACGTCGGTCAGCAGGTCGCGGACCAGCAGCAGGGAGGTGTGGCCGCCGGAGACGAGCAGCGCCACGGTCGGGAGCTCCTCCGGCTGCGGCTCCGCGCCGCGGGCGTGCAGCAGGTCGGCGGTCACGTGGCCGACGAGGTGGTTCACGCCGTGCAGCGGCAGCCCGGTCGCGGCCGCGAGCCCCTTGGCCGCGCCGACGCCCACCATCAGCGCGCCGGCGAGCCCGGGCCCGGCGGTCACCGCGATCGCGTCGAGGTCGCCGAGCCCGACGCCCGCCTCCGCGAGCGCCGCGTCGAGCGTGGGGCGGAGCGCCTCGAGGTGCGCCCGGGCGGCGATCTCGGGCACGACGCCGCCGTAGCGGGCCTGCTCCGCCATCGAGCTCGCGATGGTGTTCGCGAGCACCTCGCGGCCCCGCACGATCCCGACGCCCGTCTCGTCGCAGGAGGTCTCGATGCCGAGGACCAGCGGCGCGGCGCTCATGCGGCGGCCGCCAGGTCGAGGCGCATCACGATCGCGTCGACGCCGTCCGGCTGGTAATACCGGGGACGCCGGCCGACGGCCCGGAAGCCGCGCGACTCGTAGAGGCGCTGCGCGACCGGGTTGTCGGCGCGGACCTCGAGGAAGAGGCGTCGCGCGCGGCGCTCCCGCGCCGTCGTGATCATCCGCTCGAGCAGCGCCGCGCCGGTGCCCTCGCGGCGGGCCCCCTCCGCGACGGCGATCGTGAGCACGTCGGCGTCGCCGCTGCCGGCGGGCGCGAGGACCGCGCAGTAGCCGACGACGCCGCGCGCGTCCTCGGCGACCGAGGCGTGGCCCGAGGCGAGCGCCTCCCGCATCATCGCCTCGCTCCAGGCGTCGGTCGGGAAGCTCGCGCGCTCGATCGCCATCACCGCCGGCAGGTCCGCCTCCGTCGCGGCCCGGATCGCGGCGCTCACGAGCCGACCCGCTTCGGCGTCGAGAGCGTCACGTCCGGGCTCCGGAGGTAGCGGGCCTCCGCGGGCTCCAGCGGGACGTCGGCGGTACGGCGCAGCGCGGCGATCCGGCCGAGCAGCGCGGCGTCCACCGCGCCCTCGGCCCGTGGCAGGGCCTCGGGCACCACGTCCGCGCCGACCGCGGGCTCCCCGGCCCGGCGAGGGAGCGCCGCGCCGTCCAGCTCGCGGTAGACCGTCGCGAAGCGCTCGCGCCGCTTCGCGACCGCGACGACCACGAGCGGCAGCCCGGTGCCCGCTTCGAGCGCCGCGAGCGCGAGCGCGTCGTGGCTGAGGACCGGCAGCTCCGGCACCCCGAGCGCGAGCGCCGCGGCGCGCGCGGCGGCCATGCCGACGCGCAGCCCCGTGTACGGCCCGGGCCCGACGCCGACCGCGACGCCGGTGATCGCGGCGCGGTCGAGGCCGTGCAGCACCTCGGCGAGCAGCGGTCCGATGGACTCGGCGTGGCCCCTGGGGTCGTCGCTCGACGCCGCCCGGACGACGGAGCCGTCCTCCTCGACCACGGCGACGGAGGTCGCACCAGAGGTGTCGACCGCCAGCAGCACGCCCGCAAGCCTACGAGCGCGCGAGCCGACCACCTCCCGCTGGTCGAGGTACGACGGAGGAGCCCGAGACCGAGGCTCCCGCGAGCGTGGCCCGCTTCAGGCCCCGAGGAGCACGCCGGCGGCCCAGCGCGGACCCGTCGGCTCCAGCTCGACCCGCCGCGTGTCGTCGTCCGCGCGCGCGATGCGGACCTCGAGCACGGAGTCGGCCATGCCGTCGACCATCCCCGCGCCCCACTCCACGACGACCACCGAGGCCTCCAGGTCGAGGTCGAGGTCGTCCAGCTCCGCCGGCGACGACAGCCGGTAGGCGTCGACGTGCACGAGCGGCGGCCCGCCGACGAGCGAGGGATGGGTGCGCGCCAGCACGAACGTCGGGCTGCTGACGGGCCCGCGGACGCCGAGACCCTCCCCGAGGCCCGTCGCCAGCGTCGTCTTCCCCGCGCCGAGCGGCCCGGTCAGCACGAGGAGGTCGCCGGCGCGCAGCAGGCCGCCGAGGCGCACGCCCAGCGCGTGCATCGCCTCGGCGTCGGGCACCTCGAGCCGCTCGGTCACACCGGCACCCGCCGGACGCGGGCGCCGATCCGCGTCACGATCTCGTAGTCGATGGTGTCCGCCCACCGCGCCCACTCGGCCGCGGACGGCGCCCCCGTCCGAGGATCGCCGAGCAGCACGACCTCCTGGCCGACCTCGATCGCGTCGTCGCCGACGTCGACGAGGAACTGGTCCATCGCGATCCGACCGCGGACCGGCCGCCGGCGCCCGCCGAGCAGCACCTCGGCCCGGTTCGACGCGGCCCGGGGCACGCCGTCCGCGTAGCCCATCGGCACGAGCGCGAGCGTCGTGGGGCGCTCCGCGCGCCAGACGTGGTCGTACGAGACCCCCGCGCCGGCCGCGACCCGCCGGACCGCCGCGACCTCGGTCACGAGGGTCATCGCCGGCACCAGACCGAGCGGGGCGCTCTCGCCGAGCCCGTCCGGCGCCAGCCCGTAGATCCCGATGCCGCAGCGCACCATCGTGAGCCCGGTCTGCGGCCGCCCGAGGGCGGCTGCGGTGCTCGAGAGGTGGACCAGCGCGGGGTCGAGCCCCGCGTCACGGGCCGCGCGGACGCCGTCGGCGAACCGCCGCTCCGCCCGCGCGTCCTCCTCGGCCGACGTGTTGGCGAGGTGGCTGAAGACCCCGCGGACCCGGATCCGGCCCGCCCGCTCCAGCTCGGCCGCGCGCGTGCAGGCCGCCGCCCAGGCCTCCGGCGCGAACCCGTTGCGGGACAGCCCCGTGTCGAGCTTCAGCTGCACGACCGCACCGGGCGCCGTCGCGGCGACCCGCTCCAGCTGCCGCTCGTTCGACACCCCGAGGTCGATCCCGGCCGCGGCGACGGGGCCGAAGTCGGCGTCGGCGTGCAGGATCCAGGCGAGCAGCGGCGCGTCGATCCCCGCGGCCCGCAGCGCGAGGGCCTCGTCCGGATCCGCGATCCCGAGCCAGGTGGCGCCGCCGTCGAGCGCCGCCCGCGCGGCGATCTCCGCGCCGTGCCCGTAGCCGTCGGCCTTCACGACCGCCATGAGGTCCGGCGTGCCCGCCACCTCGCGCAGGTGCCGCACGTTCGCCGCGATCGCGGCCCGGCTCACCCGCGCCTCGCGCACCGGCGCCGCCGACCCGTGTCCGCGCCCGGGTCCGCGCCCGGGCCGGGCGACGCTCACGGCCCCTCGAGCACCACGAAGGCGCTCGCGATGCCCGCGTCGTGGCTGAGCGACAGGTGCGTCGACGTCACGCCGATGAGGGCGAGCCGGCGCGCCACCTCGCCGCTCGTGACGAGCACGGGCCGGCGCGACGGGTCGCTCTTGACGACCATGTCGTGCCAGGTGAACCCCGTGGAGTCGCCCGACGCCTTGATCAGCGCCTCCTTCGCCGCGAAGCGAGCGGCCAGCGACGACAGCGGCAGGTCGCGCTCCGACCGGGCGAAGAGCCGGTCCTTGAGCGGAGGCGTGCGCTCGAGCGACCGGCCGAACCGGGCGATGTCGACCACGTCGACCCCGATGCCGAGGATCATCCGCCGCACCGCTGCATGCGCACCTACTCGACCGTGACGGACTTCGCGAGGTTGCGGGGCTGGTCGACGTCGAGGCCCTTCGCCGCCGCCAGCTCCATCGCGAACTGCTGCAGCGGCGCGACGGCGAGCAGCGGCTCGAACATCGGCCCCGCGAGCGGGATGCGCAGCACCTCGTCCGCGAACGGCAGCACCGCCACGTCCCCGGCCTCCGCCACCGCGAGCACGTAGGCGCCGCGGGCGCGGATCTCCTGGATGTTCGAGACGACCTTCGGGTGGAGGCTGTTCGAGTCCCGCGGGCTCGGCACGACGACGAAGACGCGCTGTCCCGGCTCGATCAGGGCGATCGGACCGTGCTTCAGCTCGCCGGCCGCGAAGCCCTCGGCGTGGATGTAGGCGAGCTCCTTCAGCTTCAGCGCGCCCTCGAGCGCGACCGGGTAGCCGACGTGGCGGCCGAGGAACAGGACGCTGCGGGTGTCCGACATCTGCCGGGCCATCTCGCGCACCTCCCCGCCCTGCGCGAGGACCTCCTGCAGCTTGGCGGGCAGCGCCTGCAGCTCCGCCACGAGCCCGCGGGAGTCCGCGTCGGAGAGCGCGCCGCGCACCCGCCCGAGGTGCAGCCCGAAGAGGTACAGCGCCACGACCTGCGCCGTGAACGCCTTCGTCGAGGCGACGGCGACCTCCGGCCCGGCGCGCGTGTAGAGCACGGCGTCGGACTCGCGGGCGATCGTCGCGCCCTGCGTGTTGCAGATCGACAGCGTCCGCGCCCCGCGCTCCCGCGCGTACTTGACCGCCATCAGCGTGTCCATCGTCTCCCCGGACTGGCTGATCGACGCCACCAGGGTGTGCTCCGACAGCACCGGGTCGCGGTAGCGGAACTCGTGCGCGAGCTCCACCTCCACCGGCACGCCCGCCCACTTCTCGATCGCGTACTTGCCGAGCAGGCCCGAGTACGCGGCCGTGCCGGCGCCGAGCAGCACGATCCGGTCGACGCCGCGCAGGACGTCGTCCGGGAACCCGCCCTCGATCTCGTCCAGCACCACGAGCCCGTCGTGGACGCGGCCGAGCAGGGTCGCCTCCAGCGCCTCGGGCTCCTCGCTGATCTCCTTCGCCATGAACGAGGACCAGCCGCCCTTGTCGGCCGCCGAGGCATCCCAGGCGACCTCGTACTCCTCGCCCTCGACCGGCTCGCCGTCGAAGGTGGTGAGCGCGATGCCGTCGGGGCGGATGGCCACGATCTGGTCCTGCCCGATCGCCACGGCCCGGCGGGTGTACTGGACGAAGGCCGCGACGTCGGAGCCGAGGAACTGCTCCCCCTCACCGAGCCCGACGACCAGCGGGGAGTTGCGGCGCGCGCCGACGACGAGCCCCGGCTCGTCCGCGTGCACCGCGAGCAGCGTGAAGGCGCCGTGCAGGCGGCCGACGACGGCCCGGAACGCGGCGAGCAGGTCCTTCGTGCGGCCGTACTCGCGGCCGAGCAGCACGGCAGCGACCTCGGTGTCGGTCTCCGACTGGAACGCGTACCCGTCCGCGAGCAGCTCGTCCTTCAGCGCCGCGAAGTTCTCGATGATCCCGTTGTGGATCAGCGCCAGCCGGCCGTCGTCGCCGAGGTGCGGGTGCGCGTTGCCGTCCGTCGGGCCGCCGTGGGTCGCCCACCGGGTGTGGCCGATGCCCGTCCGCGACGCGGGCAGCGGCGAGCGGTCGAGGTCGCGCTCCAAGACGCCGAGCTTGCCCGCCCGCTTGTGCGTCGTGAGCGCGCCGTCGTCGCCGATCACGGCGACCCCGGCGGAGTCGTACCCGCGGTACTCGAGGCGCCTCAGCCCGCCGAGCAGCACCTCCACGGAGTCACGAGGGCCTGCGTATCCGACGATCCCGCACATCGGGCCGAGTGTATCCGGGCCGCGTCGCGCCCTCCCCACCCGCGGGGGCGGGCTCCCCCGTGCGCGGCCGGCACGGCGGCTACGCTCGTGCGACGTGACGGACCGAGGCGCGCACGGTCCGAGCCCGTTCGTCGAGATCGAGCGCGCCGAGTGGGCCGCCCTCGCCGCGGACATGCCGCAGCCCCTCGCACCTGCCGAGCTGCAGCGGCTGGCCGGGATCGACGAGCCGCTCGACGCGCACGAGGTCGCCGAGGTCTACCTGCCGCTCAGCCGCCTGCTCAACCTGTACGCCACCGGCGCCCGGCAGCTGCACGCGCGCACGAGCGCCTTCCTCGGCACGCGCTCCGCGACCACGCCCTTCGTGATCGGCGTCGCCGGGTCCGTCGCGGTCGGCAAGTCGACGGTCGCCCGCCTGCTGCGCGACCTGCTCGCCCGATGGACGGACACGCCCCGGGTCGAGCTCGTGCCGACGGACGGGTTCCTGCTGCCGAACGCCGAGCTGGAGCGGCGGGGCATCCTCGATCGCAAGGGCTTCCCGGAGTCGTACGACCGGCGCGCGCTGCTCCGCTTCGTGACGGCGGTGAAGAGCGGGGCCGACCAGGTGTCCGCGCCGGTCTACTCGCACGAGGCCTACGACATCGTCCCCGACCGCGAGGTCGTCGTGCACCGGCCGGACATCCTCATCGTCGAGGGGCTGAACGTGCTGCAACCGGCGCAGCGGCAGGGCCTCGCGGTCAGCGACCTGTTCGACTTCGGCATCTACGTCGACGCTCGCACGTCCGACATCGAGGAGTGGTACGTCCGCCGCTTCCGCAGCCTGCAGACGGCGGCCTTCGCGTCGCCCAGGTCCTACTTCCACCGGTTCGCGTCGTTGAGCCCGGACGAGGCCCGCACGACGGCCTCCCGGATCTGGGCGGAGATCAACGAGCCGAACCTGCGCGAGAACATCCTCCCGACGCGGTCCCGAGCGACCCTCGTGCTGCGCAAGGCGGAGGACCACGCCGTCCGAACCGTGCTGCTGCGGAAGATCTGAGGCGCGGATCCGGCGCTGCGCCGGTCAGCGCCGGCGTGCCAGGAGGCGCCCGACGCCCGTGGCGAACGAGCCGAGCAGCAGCACGAGCCCCAGCTGGGAGGCCGCGCCGACCGCGAGGTAGAGGTAGTTGTAGAGCGCGACCGGCAGCGGGGTGAGGAGGCCGCCGTCGTAGGCGACCGCGTCCCCGCCCGCGGGCGCGACCCCGATGACGAGCCCCGCCAGCAGCACCAGGGCGAGCCCGGCCAGGCCCGTCCAGAGCAGTCGGCGTCCGCGCCGCAGCTGGTGCCGGATCAGCGCGGCGGCGATGCAGAACAGCCCGGCGACGAACACGAGCGTCGCGACGACGAGCAGCAGGTCGAAGGCCGGCGGCAGCAGGAACCAGACCAGCACGAGCCTCGGCAGCATCAGGGCGACCCCGACGACCAGCAGCCGCCGGACGGTGCGCGCACCCGCGACCGGCGGCTCCCCGACCGCGGTCACGGGTTCGGGGCCAGGGCGAGGCGCGCGCGCACGACCTCGGCCAACGACTCCGCCACGGTCTGCGCGGTCGCGTGCTCGGCGGCCTCCACCATCACGCGGACCATCTGCTCGGTGCCCGACGCGCGCACGAGGACCCGCCCGGAGTCGCCGAGCGAGGCCTCCGCCTCCGCGATCGCGGCGAGCAGCTGCTCGTCCGACGTCCGGGTCCGGTCGACCTCCCGCACGTTCACCAGCACCTGCGGGAAGATGGCGATCTCGCCGGCCAGCGCCGCGAGCGAGCGCCCCGACCTCGCCACCTCCGCGGCGATGTGCAGGCCGGTGAGCAGGCCGTCGCCCGTCGTCGCGAAGTCGCTCATGATGACGTGGCCGGACTGCTCGCCGCCGAGGGAGAGCCCCCGCGCACCGAGCTCCTCGAGCACGTAGCGGTCGCCGACCCGGGTCTGCACGACCTCGATGCCCGCGCCGCGCATCGCCCGGTGCAGCCCGATGTTGCTCATCACGGTGGTCACGAGGGTCGACTGCCGCAGCACGCCGCGCTGCAGCATCGACTTCGCGAGGATCGCCATGATGCGGTCGCCGTCGACCACCTGCCCGGTGCCGTCGACCGCGAGGCAGCGATCGGCGTCCCCGTCGTGCGCGATGCCGAGGTCCGCGCCCTCCGCGAGCACCGCCGCCTGCAGCGGGCCGAGGTGCGTGGAGCCGACTCCGTCGTTGATGTTCACGCCGTCGGGGTCGTTGCCGATGGTGACCACTTCCGCGCCCGCGAGGTGGAACGCCTCCGGCGACACGCCTGCGGCGGCCCCGTTCGCGCAGTCGAGCACGATGCGCAGGCCGTCGAGGCGGTGCGGCAGCGTCTCGACGAGATGGACGACGTAGCGGTCCTCGGCGTCGGCGAACCGCTGGATGCGCCCCACCTCGGCCCCGGTCGGCGCGAGCGGAGGCAGCGCCATCGCCGCCTCGATCCGGTCCTCGACCTCGTCCGGCAGCTTCCTGCCGCCGCGGGCGAAGATCTTGATCCCGTTGTCCGGGGCGGGGTTGTGCGAGGCGCTGATCATCACCCCGAAGTCGGCGCCGATGTCCGCGATCAGGTACGCGGCCGCGGGGGTCGGGATGACGCCCGCGTCGTAGACGTCGACGCCCGAGGCGGCGAGCCCCGCCGCCGTCGCCGAGGCGATGAAGTCCCCCGAGATCCGCGGGTCGCGGGCGAGGACGGCGAGCGGCCTGCGCCCCTCCCCCCTCGGCTCGGCGCCGAGGACATGGGCCGCGGCCTGCGCGAGCGAGAGGGCGAGGGCGGGCGTGACCTCGCGGTTCGCGAGGCCACGCACGCCGTCGGTGCCGAAGAGCCGGGCCATCGATCAGGTGGTGCCGGCGCGGATCAGCGCTTGGAGAACTGCGGCGCCTTGCGGGCCTTCTTGAGGCCGGCCTTCTTGCGCTCCTTGACGCGCGCGTCGCGGCTGAGGAAGCCGGCCTTCTTCAGGCCCGGACGGTTGTTCTCCGCGTCGATCTCGTTCAGCGCCCGCGAGATGCCGAGGCGCAGCGCACCGGCCTGGCCGGAGGGGCCGCCGCCCGAGATCTTCGCGATCACGTCGTATGCGCCGCCGAGCTGCAGGACGGTGAACGGGTCGTTGATCAGCTGCTGGTGCAGCTTGTTCGGGAAGTAGTCCTCGAACGTGCGGCCGTTCACGGTGATCGTGCCGGCGCCCGGGATCAGGCGGACGCGGGCGATCGCCTGCTTGCGGCGACCGACGGCCGCGCCGGGGACCGTCAGCGGCGGGCGCTCGACGGTGGTCGCGGGCGCCTCGGAGGCCGTGCTGAAGGTCGCGGGGGTGTCGATGGAGTCTGCGATGCGTGCCATGTTCGTGTCTGTCCTGTCCGGCGCTCTACTGGGCGACCTGGTCGAGCGTGTACGGCGTGGGCTGCTGGGCGGCGTGCGGGTGCTCGGCCCCGGCGTACACCTTCAGCTTCTTGATCTGCGCACGGCCGAGCGAGTTCTTCGGCAGCATGCCGCGGATGGCCTTCTCGACCGTGCGGGCCGGCTGCTTCTCCAGCAGCTCCGAGTAGCTGGTCGCCTTCAGGCCGCCCGGGTAGCCCGAGTGGCGGTAGGCCATCTTCTTCTCGTTCTTCGAGCCGGTGAGCGCGACCTTGTCGGCGTTCACGATGATGACGAAGTCGCCGCTGTCGAGGTGCGGGGCGAAGGTCGCCTTGTGCTTGCCGCGGAGCAGGGCGGCGGCGTGGCTGGCGAGGCGGCCGAGCACGACGTCGGTCGCGTCGATGACGACCCAGTCGTGGGTGATCTCGGCAGCCTTGGGGCTGTAGGTGCGCGTCACGGTGTCACGCTTTCTGTCGAGGTGGTCGTGGATCCCGCTCCGATGCCCGTTCCATGCCCCTGCCGGAGCGGAACGAGCGGGTGGAGGGCTCGAGCCCGTGCGCGAGCGTCCGCAACACGAGCCGTACCAGGGTAGCGGATGTCAGGCGCGTCGTGCGCGGGCGCGGTCCGCCTGCGCCGCGAGCCCCTCATCGGGCGGGTAGCCGACCTCGACGAGCGTGAGGCCGTGCGGCGGCGCGAGCGCGAACTCGTTCGATCGCGCGGTCGCGGCGAGCAGCTCGCCGATGCGGGCGGGTTGCAGGCGCCCGCCCCCGACCGCGAGCCCGGCGCCGACGAGGGCGCGGACCATGTTGTGGCAGAAGGCGTCGGCCAGCACCTCCGCGACGAGCACGCCCTCCTCGCGCCGCCAGGTGAAGGACCGCAGGTCGCGGATGGTCGTCGCGCCGGGGCGCGGCTTGCAGAAGGCCGCGAAGTCGTGCAGCCCGGCGACGTCGGCGAAGGCCTCGGCGATCGCCCCGTCGTCCAGCCGCCGCGGGTGGTGGAGGGTGCGCCCGCGCTGCAGCGGGTCCTGCAGCGGCAGCGAGTCGGCGATGCGGTAGCGGTAGCGGCGGAACGACGCCGAGAAGCGCGCGTCGAAGCCGGCGGGGGCGAGCGAGGACCGGTGGACGACGACGTCGCCGTCGGTCATGCCGGTGAGGCGTGCGGCGATCGCGTCGATCCCGCCGCGACGGCCCGCGAGCGCCGCCGCCTCCGCCGGCGCGAGGTCGACGTGCGCCACCTGACCGGTCGCGTGCACCCCGGCGTCGGTGCGGCCCGCGACGGTCAGTCGCGGCGGGTCGCCCTCGGCGCGGGACGCGATCGCGAGCGCCGCCTCGAGCACGCCCTGCACCGTGCGCAGGCCGGGCTGCGCCGCCCAGCCCGAGAACGCGGTGCCGTCGTACGCGAGGTCGAGCCGCACCCGCATCCGGTCCTCGCCCACGCCTCCATGGTGTCGGACTCGCGGCAGGATGTGCGCGTGGTCACCGTCGACGCGTCCCTGGAGCCGATGCTCGCGAAGGCGGTGACCGGCGTGCCCGCGACCGCGCCCGGCGGCGGCGCGCTGCTCTACGAGCCGAAGTGGGACGGGTTCCGGGGCGTCGTCGCCTGGGACGGGGAGCGCCTCGAGATCGGCAGCCGCGGCGGCAAGTCGCTGACCCGGTACTTCCCCGAGCTCGTCGAGGGGCTCGCCGCGGCGCTGCCGGGGCCGTGCGTGCTCGACGGCGAGGTCGTCGTGCCGGCCGGCGACCCCGGGGACCAGCGGCTCGACTGGGAGGCCCTGTCGCAGCGCATCCACCCCGCGGCCTCGCGCGTCGCGCGGCTGGCGGAGGAGACCCCGGCGCGCTTCGTCGCCTTCGACCTGCTGGCGGACGGCGACGAGTCCCTGCTCGACGTGCCGTTCGGCGAGCGCCGGCGCCGCCTCGAGGCGCTGCTGCCCGCGCCGTCGGGCCCGCTGTCGGTGACGCGGGTGACCGACGACCCCTCGCTCGCGGAGCGCTGGCTTGCCGAGTTCGAGGGCGCAGGGCTCGACGGCGTGGTCGCGAAGCCGGTCGACGCCGTGTACGAGCCCGGGAAGCGGACGATGCTGAAGGTGAAGCACCACCGCACCGCCGACGTGATCGTGACGGGGTACCGGATCCACAGGAGCGGCCGCGGCGTCGGCTCCCTGCTCGTGTCGCTCTTCGACGCCGACGGCGGGCTGCGCCAGATCGGCGGCATCTCGGCGTTCACGACGCGGAAGCGCGACGAGCTGATCGACGAGCTCGCGCCGGTGGTGCTGCGCGGCGACGACGGCGAGGCCATGACCGGGGAGAGCGACCGCAACCGCTTCTCGTCGAACAAGGACACCTCGTTCGTGCGCCTCCGTCCGGAGCGCGTCGTCGAGGTGCGGTACGACCAGATGGAGGGCGACCGCTTCCGGCACACCGTCCAGTTCGAGCGCTGGCGCCCGGACCGCGAGGCGCGCTCCTGCACCTTCGCGCAGCTGGAGGTCCCCCACGCGTACGACCTCGGAGCGATCCTGACCTGATCGCGCCGCTCCCCGGTCCCGGCCAGGCGGCGGCCGGTAGACCGGAGGCATGGACGGTGGACGGGCTCTGGTGCTGGGCGGCGGCGGAGTCGCCGGGATCGCGTGGGAGACCGGGATGCTCGTCGGCCTCGCGGAGGCGGGCGTCGACCTCGGCTCGGCCGACCGCGTGATCGGCACCTCGGCCGGCTCGGTCGCGGGCGCCCTGCTGCGGTCGGGCGCGAGCGCGGCGGCGTGGCAGGCGGCGATCAGCGAGGACGAGCCCGTCGAGTCGTCGGCGCTCGGCGCGTCCCCCGACACCGACCGGTTCATGCAGGCGGCGGCCGAGGCGCTCGCCTCCCCCGCCGCGTCGCCCGAGGAGGCCCGCTCCCGCCTCGGCGCGCTCGCCCGACGGGTCTCCGCAGACGGGCAGGCGGAACGCGTCGCGGTGTTCGCCGGGCTCATCGGCGGCACCGAGTGGCCGGAGGGCGACCTGCGGGTGACCGCCGTCGACGCCGAGGACGGCGCCTTCCGCGTCTTCGACCGCGGCTCCGGCGTGCCGCTCGCGGCCGCGGTCGCGGCGAGCTGCGCCGTCCCGGTCGTCTACCCGACCGTCGAGATCGACGGGCGCCGGTGGATGGACGGCGGCATGCGCTCGGCGACCAACGCCGACCTCGCCCGCGGCGCGGAGCGCGTCGTCGTCCTGGCCTGCGGGCCCGAGATCCCGGGGAACCCGCTCGGCCCGGGGCTCGAGGACGCGGTCGCCGAGCTGCGCCGCGACGCCGAGGTCGTCGTCGTCCTGCCCGACGCGGCGTCGGCGGCGGCCTTCGGCACGAACTCCCTCGCGCAGGCGTCCCGCCGGCCCGCCGCGCTCGCCGGCCGCGCGCAGGCGGCGTCGGTCGCCGAGCGCGTGCGCGCCGTCTGGGGGTAGCGGCGCGCGGTCAGGGGACGCGGTTGCCGTCGCCGTCCCAGTGGTCCGCGACCTTCTTCGACGGCTGCACCCGGGGCGGCTCCCCCGGCATCTTCGGGTAGTCCGGCGGGAAGTTCAGCTCGCCGCCCGGCAGCGTCTCCCACAGCTCCAGCAGCGCATCGATCGAGTGGTGGACGTCGTCCATCGACGCCCACGGGTCGCCGGCCGCCAGGTGGTCGCCGACGGTGAACAGGTTGAAGTCCCGCGGGTCGTCGGCGACCTCGAGCTGCTCCCACGTCAGCGGCGTCGAGACGGGCGCACCCGGGCGCGGCCGCAGGCTCCAGGCGGAGGCGATGGTGCGGTCCCGGTTGTTCTGGTTGAAGTCGACGAACAGCCGCTCGCCACGCTCCTCCTTCCACCACGCCGTCGTGACGCCCGGGTCGCGGCGCTCCAGCTCGCGGCCCAGGCCGATCGCCGCGTGGCGCACCTCCTCGAACGTCCAGCGCGGCTCGATGCGGACGTAGACGTGGACGCCGCGGTTGCCGCTCGTCTTCACGAACGGCTCGACGCCGACCTCCTGCAGCACGGCGCGGGCGAGGAACGCCACGCGCTTCGCCTCGGCGAACCCGGTGCCCGGCTGCGGGTCGAGGTCGATGCGCAGCTCGTCGGGGTGCTCGACGTCGTCCGCGCGGACCGCCCACGGGTGGAGCGTGAGCGTCCCCATCTGCGCCGCCCACACCGCGGCGGCGGGCTCGGACAGCCGCAGCTCGTCGATCGGCCGGCCGTTCGGGCTGGACACCCGGGTGGTCGCCACCCAGTCCGGCGCACCCTTCGGCAGCCGCTTGGAGTAGAAGCCCTCCCCGTTCTGCGGCTGGCCGTTCACCGCCGTCGACAGCGTCATCCCCTCGCGCCACCCGCCCGGCCAGCGCTCGAGCGCGGTCGGCCGGTCCCGGCAGGCGTGCATCAGCGCGTCGCCGACGGAGGCGAAGTACTCGCACACCTGCCGCTTGGTGACCTCGGGCGTGCGCTCGGTCGCCTCGTACACGACGCGGTCGGGGCTCGTGACGCGGACCTCGCGGTCCCCGACGCGGACGGTGGTAGCGGGCGCGGCCATGGCCTTCATCTTGTAGGCAGATCGCGGTTCGAGACCGAGATCTGCCTACAAGATGAAAAGGGCCGCGCACCGAGCGGTGCGCGGCCCTCTCGAAGGGTCGATCGTTAGCGGGTGACGGTCGGCGGGGCGTCGTCGTCCGGGGCGGGCTCGCCCTCGGCGGGGCCCTCGGCCGGCTCCGTGCCCTCGGCGGTCTCGGCCGCCTCGGACTCGACCTCGGTCGCGGCCGGCGTCTCCGCCTCGGACTCGACGGGAGCTGACTCCTCGATCGTGTTCGTGTCCTCGACAGGCACGTCGCTCGCGGCGGGCGCGGAGGCCGACGGCGAGGTGGTGCGGGACGCGCGGCGCTGACCGGCGACCGGCTCGAGCACGAGCTCGATGACGGCCATCGGCGCGTTGTCGCCCTTGCGGAAGCCGGTCTTCACGATCCGGGTGTAGCCGCCCTGGCGCTCCGCGACGAGCGGGGCGATCTCGGTGAAGAGCTCGTGCACGACGGTCTTGTCGTTGATCGTGCGCATCACGCGACGACGCGCGTGCAGGTCGCCGCGCTTCGCGAACGTGACGAGCCGCTCGGCGACGGGGCGCAGACGCTTGGCCTTCGCCTCGGTCGTCTGGATGGACCGGTGCTCGAACAGCTGCGAGGCGAGCTGACCGAGCAGCATGCGCTCGTGCGCGGGACCGCCACCGAGGCGGGGACCCTTGGCGGGCTTCGGCATGATCAGTTCTCCTCGTCGTCGTAGCCGGAGTAGAAGTGGGTGCCGTCGAAGCCGGGCACGGCGTCCTTCAGCGACAGGCCGAGCTCGACGAGCTTGTCCTTCACCTCGTCGACGGACTTCTGCCCGAAGTTGCGGATGTTCATCAGCTGCGTCTCCGACAGCGAGACGAGCTCGCTGACGGTGTTGATGCCCTCGCGCTTCAGGCAGTTGTAGGAGCGGACCGACAGGTCCAGGTCCTCGATCGGCATCGACAGCTCGGAGGACGGCACCTGGTCGAGCGGAGCGGGGCCGATCTCGATGCCCTCGGCCGCGCTGTTCAGCTCGCGGGCGAGGCCGAACAGCTCGGTCAGCGTGCGGCCGGCGGACGCGATCGCGTCGCGCGGGCTGATCGCCGGCTTCGTCTCGACGTCGACGACCAGGCGGTCGAAGTCGGTGCGCTCACCGGCGCGCGTCGCCTCAACGCGGTAGGTGACCTTGAGGACGGGCGAGTAGATCGAGTCGACCGGGATCTGGCCGGCCTCGCTGAACTCGCTGCGGTTCTGCGTCGCGGAGACGTAGCCGCGGCCGCGCTCGACCGTCAGCTCGAGGTCGAAGCGGGCCGACTCGTTCAGCGTCGCGATCAGCAGGTCGGGGTTGTGGATCTCCACGCCGGCCGGCGCCGAGATGTCGGCGGCCGTGACGGGGCCCTCGCTCTGCTTGCGCAGGTAGGCGGTAATGGGCTCGTCGTGCTCGGACGACACGACCAGCTGCTTGATGTTCAGGATGATCTCGGTGACGTCCTCCTTCACACCGGGGATCGTCGTGAACTCGTGCTGCACGCCCTCGATGCGGATGGACGTGACGGCCGCGCCCGGGATGGACGAGAGCAGGGTGCGGCGGAGGGAGTTGCCGAGCGTGTAGCCGAAGCCCGGCTCGAGCGGCTCGATGACGAACCGCGAGCGGAACTCGCTGATCGGCTCCTCGGCGAGGGTGGGGCGCTGTGCGATGAGCACGGTTGGTGTCCTTTCGCGTCCGCTATATGACGCTTCGAGGTGGGTTGGAGAGGGTCCCGCGGATCAGGAGTCCCTCGCGCCGGAGGCGAGGGGCTCCTGATCCGCGGAGGGAGGCGTCAGACGCGGCGGCGCTTCGGCGGGCGGACGCCGTTGTGGGCCTGCGGCGTCACGTCGTTGATCGACCCGACCTCGAGGCCGGCGGCCTGGAGCGAGCGGATCGCGGTCTCGCGGCCCGAGCCCGGGCCCTTGACGAAGACGTCGACCTTCTTCATGCCGTGCTCCTGCGCCTGACGCGCGGCGGACTCGGCGGCCAGCTGCGCGGCGAAGGGCGTCGACTTGCGCGAGCCCTTGAAGCCCACGCCGCCGGAGGAGGCCCAGCTGATCACGGCACCGGTGGTGTCGGTGATCGAGACGATCGTGTTGTTGAACGTCGACTTGATGTGCGCCTGGCCGATGGCGACGTTCTTCTTCTCCTTGCGGCGCGGCTTGCGCGCGGCGCTCTTGGGGGTAGCCATGTGTGTCTCCTCGTCCGCGAGCGCTTACTTGCGCCCGGCCTTCTTCTTGCCGGCCACGGTGCGCTTCGGGCCCTTGCGGGTGCGCGCGTTGGTCTTCGTGCGCTGACCGCGCACCGGCAGGCCGCGGCGGTGACGCAGGCCCTCGTACGAGCCGATCTCGACCTTGCGGCGGATGTCGGCGGCGACCTCGCGGCGGAGGTCGCCCTCCACCTTGTACGTGCCCTCGATGTGGTCGCGCAGCGCCACGAGCTCGTCGTCGGTGAGGTTGCGGACGCGGGTGTCCGGGCTCACGCCCGTCGCCTTCAGCGTCTCAGCGGCACGGGTGCGCCCCACGCCGTAGATGTAGGTGAGTGCGACCTCCACGCGCTTCTCGCGCGGGATGTCGACGCCGGCGAGTCTCGCCATGCGGATCTCCTGTCGGGATCACGGAGGTGTGGAGCGGTGCCGGTGCCCGGGCCTCCGTGCCCGGGGTGTCCCCCGCCGGCCGCAAGGACCGGCGGGTTCTGGTTCCGCCTGTACGTGTTCAGTTGTCGGCGGGACCCTCGCGGGGTCCCGGGTCAGCCCTGGCGCTGCTTGTGACGGACGTTCACCGAGCAGATGACCATGACCCGGCCGTGGCGGCGGATCACGCGGCAGTGCTCGCAGATGGGCTTGACGGAAGGCGCGACCTTCATGGGATTTCCTCTTCTCGCTGTCCTCGTACCGCGCAGCACCGTGCGGTGCGGCGCGGCCGTTACTTCCCAGCGGCGGCGACGAGGCCGGGGTCTACTTGTAGCGGTAGACGATCCGGCCGCGGGTCAGGTCGTACGGGCTCAGCTCGACGATGACGCGGTCCTCGGGCAGGATGCGGATGTAGTGCTGTCGCATCTTCCCCGAGATGTGGGCGAGCACCTTGTGCCCGTTGCTCAGCTCCACGCGGAACATCGCATTGGGCAGTGCTTCGACCACTGCGCCCTCGATCTCGATGACACCGTCCTTCTTGGCCATGGCCTCACTTCGTCACTGCGGTCGGGCCGCGGCTCAGCGCCGCGGCGCACGACCGATCACTGGTCATGCGGGGATGATGACGTCCTGAGGGACCGGGCCGGGCCCGGAGCCTGCGCATGCCACGAGGACATGCGACGACGCCAACGGGCCACGATACCAGTCTTTCGGCGCCCGCCCTGCCGCGTCCGGCACCGCCGGCCCCGGTCGCGATCGGGGCGGCTCAGCCGATGACGCGGCCGCCGATGGCGGTGAGGATGCGCTCGGTGACCTCGTCCGGGTCCCCCACCGCGTCGACGCTCACGAGCAGTCCGCGGTCGGCGTAGACCGCGACCAGCGGGTGCGTCTGCTCGCGGTAGACCTCGAGGCGGGTCCGGATCACGTCCTCCGTGTCGTCGCTGCGGCCCTGCAGCTCGGCGCGCTTCAGCAGGCGCGTCACGACCTCGTCGGACTCCGCGACGAGCTGCACGACGGCGTCGAGCGCCCCGCCCTGCTCGGCGAGGCAGTCGTCCAGCGTCGACACCTGCGGCAGCGTGCGGGGGAAGCCGTCGAGCAGGAAGCCGCTCGCGGTGTCGTCCTGCGCGAGCCGGTCGAGCACGAGGGCGTTCGTGAGCTCGTCGGGCACGTACGCGCCGCGATCCATGAAGTCCTTCGCCTGCCGCCCGAGCGGGGTGCCCTGCGACACGTTCGCGCGGAAGATGTCGCCGGTCGAGATCGCCGGGATGCCGTACCGCCCGGCGATGCGCTCGGCCTGCGTGCCCTTGCCGGCCCCGGGAGGGCCGATCACCAGCATCCGCATCAGCGGAGCAGGCCTTCGTAGTGCCGCTGCTGCAGCTGCGAGTCGATCTGCTTCACGGTCTCGAGCCCGACGCCGACGATGATCAGCAGGGAAGCGCCGCCGAACGGGAAGTTCTGGTTCGCGCCGATCAGCACGAAGGCGATGAGCGGGATCAGCGCGAGCAGCCCCAGGTAGATCGCCCCGGGCAGCGTCACGCGGGTCAGCACGTAGTCGAGGTACTCGGCCGTGGGGCGCCCGGCGCGGATGCCGGGGATGAACCCGCCGTACTTCTTCATGTTGTCGGCGACCTCCTCCGGGTTGAAGGTGATCGCGACGTAGAAGTAGGTGAACCCGACGATGAGCAGGAAGTAGAGGGCCATGTACAGGGGGTGGTTCCCCTGCGTCAGGTAGTTCTGGATCCAGGTCACCCAGGCCGCAGGCGGCTGGCCGTTGCGCGGCTGGTTGAACTGCGCGATCAGCGCAGGCAGGTACAGCAGGCTCGAGGCGAAGATGACCGGCACGACGCCCGCCATGTTCACCTTGATCGGGATGTAGGTGTTGTTGCCGCCGTAGGTGCGGCGACCGACCATCCGCTTCGCGTACTCCACGGGGATGCGCCGCTGCGACTGCTCGACGTAGACCACGAGGCCGACGATCACGACGCCGATCGCGACGACCAGGACGGCCACCTCGATGCTCTGCGCCTGGCCGATCGCGATGATCGACTGCGGGAAGCGGGCCGCGATGGCGGTGAAGATCAGCAGCGACATGCCGTTGCCGACGCCGCGCTCGGTGATCAGCTCGCCCATCCACATGATGAGGCCGGTGCCGGCGGTCATGGTCAGCACCATCAGGACCGTGGCCCACGGGGCCGCGTTGGTGATGAGGTTCGTGCACGCCGCGGAATCGGTCGTGCCGAACAGCGCGCCGCTGCGCGCGACGGTGATCAGCGTCGTGGACTGCAGGACGCCGAGCGCGATGGTCAGGTAGCGCGTGTACTGGGTGAGCTTCGCCTGCCCCTCCTGGCCCTCCTTGTACAGGGCCTCGAAGCGGGGGATGACCACGCGCAGCAGCTGCACGATGATCGAGCTCGTGATGTAGGGCATGATGCCCAGCGCGAAGATCGACAGCTGCAGCAGCGCACCGCCGCTGAACAGGTTGACCAGCTCGTAGAGGCCGCTCGTGCCCGCCTGCTGGCTGCTGAGGCAGGCCTGCACGTTCGCGAAGCTGACGAACGGCGCCGGCACGAACGAGCCGAGCCGGAAGATCGCGATGATGCCGAGGGTGAACAGCACCTTGCGGCGCAGGTCGGGCGTGCGGAATATCCGCGCGACAGCACTGAGCACTGGCTTCCACCTTCCGTGGCCCGGTTCATGGGTACCCGGCGCGCTCGCCGGACATGGAACGGGGCCCCTGCTCTCCAGCAGAGGCCCCGATCGTTCAGGTGGTCAGGCGACCGAGCCGCCCGCGGCCAGGATCTTCTGCTGCGCCGACTCGGACACCTTGTCCACGGCGACAGTCAGACTAACCGCGATCTCGCCGGTCCCGAGGACCTTCACCTTCTCGTTCTTGCGCACCGCGCCCTTGGCCACGAGATCGGCGACCGTCACGTCGCCGCCCTCGGGGTAGAGGACCGCCAGCTTGTCCAGGTTCACGACCTGGTACTCGACGCGGAACGGGTTCTTGAACCCCTTCAGCTTCGGGCTGCGCATCACGAAGTTGAGGTTGCCGCCCTCCAGGCCCGGGCGGACCTGGTAGCGGGCCTTCGTGCCCTTGCCGCCGCGACCGGCGGTCTTGCCCTTCGAGCCCTCACCGCGGCCGACGCGGGTGCGGTCCTTCTTCGCACCCGGAGCCGGGCGGAGGTGGTGCACCTTCAGCAGCGAGACCTTCTCGGCCCGCTCGTTCTTCTCATCACTCATCAGTCGATCTCCTCGACCTTCACGAGGTGGGCGACGGTGCGGACGTAGCCGCGCGTCTGCGGGGTGTCCTCGCGCTCGACCGACTGGCCGATGCGCTTGAGGCCCAGCGAACGCAGCGTGTCGCGCTGGTTCTGCTTCTCGCTCACCTTGGACTTGATCTGGGTCACACGCAGGGTGGCCATCAGGCACTCGCCTTCTGGACGCGCTGCGCAGCGGCCTGCTCGCGGAGCAGGCGGGCCGGGACGACCGCGTCGATGTCGAGCCCACGACGGCCGGCGACGGCACTCGGCTCCTCGAGCTGCTTCAGGGCCGCCACGGTCGCGTGGACGATGTTGATCGTGTTCGACGAGCCGAGGCTCTTCGACAGCACGTCGTGGATGCCCGCGCACTCCAGCACGGCGCGGACGGGACCGCCCGCGATGACGCCGGTACCGGCGGCGGCGGGACGCAGCAGCACGACGCCGGCCGCGGCCTCGCCCTGGACGGGGTGCGGGATGGTCGCGGCGACGCGGGGGACGCGGAAGAAGTTCTTCTTCGCCTCCTCGACGCCCTTGCTGATGGCCGTCGGGACCTCGCGGGCCTTGCCGTAGCCGACCCCGACGGTGCCGTTGCCGTCGCCCACGATCACGAGGGCGGTGAAGCTGAAGCGACGACCGCCCTTCACGACCTTGGAGACGCGGTTGATCGTGACGACGCGCTCGAGGAAGTTGCTGTCCCCGCCGCGGTTGTCGCGACCGCCGCGACCGCCGCCGTCACGGCCGCCCCGGCCGCCGCCGCTGCGGTCGCCCTGACCGCCGCGACCGCGCGAGAGGCGGTTGTCGCGGCTGATCGAGTCGGTCCCCGCAGCGGTCTCGACGGGTGCTTCGGCGAGGGCGTCGCCCGCACCGGTCCCGGTGTTCTTGGTGTCGGTCACAGGCTCAGCCCTCCTTCACGGGCGCCGTCCGCGATGGCCGCGACGCGGCCCGCGTACTTGTTGCCGCCGCGGTCGAACACGGCGGAGTCGATGCCGGCGGCCTTCGCGCGCTGGGCGAGCAGCTCGCCGACCCGCTTGGCCTTCGCGGTCTTGTCGTCGTCGGACCCGCGCAGGTCGGCCTCCATGGTGGAGGCGTAGGCGAGGGTCCTGCCGACCGTGTCGTCGACCAGCTGGACGAAGACGTGACGGGCCGAGCGGTTCACCACGAGGCGCGGCGTGCTGCCGGTGCCGGAGATGCGCTTGCGCAGCCGGGCGTGACGCTTGTCACGCGCGGCGCTGCGAGACGTGTTCGCCATGACTACTTCCCACTCTTCCCGGCCTTGCGGCGCACGTTCTCGCCGGCGTACCGGACGCCCTTGCCCTTGTAGGGCTCGGGCTTGCGGATCTTGCGGATGTTCGCGGCGGTCTCGCCGACGGCCTGCTTGTCGATCCCCGACACGGTGAGGCGGTTGTTGCCCTCGACCGTGAAGGTGATGCCGGCCGGCGGCTCGACGACGACGGGGTGGCTGAAGCCGAGCGCGAACTCGATGTTCGCGCCGCGCGCCTGCACCCGGTAGCCGGTGCCGACGACCTCGAGGCCCTTGCTGTAGCCCTGCGTCACGCCCAGGATCTGGTTCGCGATCAGGGTGCGGGTGAGGCCGTGCAGCGACTTGGAGCGGCGCTCGTCGTCGGGGCGCGACACCACGACGCGGCCGTCCTCGACCGCCGCCGTGAGCGGAGCGGGCACGACGTGCGCGAGCTGGCCGCGGGGGCCCTTCACCGTCACGGTGCTGCCGTTGACGGTCACGTCGACGCCGGAGGGGATGTCGATGGGGAGTCGTCCGATTCGGGACATGTCAGATCACCACACGTAGGCGAGTACTTCCCCGCCCACGCCCTTCTCGGTCGCCTGCCGGTCGGTCAGCAGACCGGAGGAGGTGGACAGGATCGCGACGCCGAGGCCGCCGAGCACCTTGGGGATCTCGGTCGACTTCGCGTACACGCGGAGGCCGGGCTTCGACACGCGCTTGATGCCGGCGATCGACCGCTCGCGGTTCGGGCCGTACTTCAGGGACACGTTCAGGGTCTTGCCGACGCGGGCGTCCTCGACGCTCCAGTCGGTGATGTAGCCCTCGGCCTTCAGGATCTCGGCGATGTTCGCCTTGAGCTTGGAGTGCGGCAGGCTGATCTGCTCGTGGAACGCCGAGTTGGCGTTGCGCACGCGGGTCAGCATGTCCGCGACCGGGTCGGTCATCGTCATGGGTGTGCTTCTTTCGTCGGGTTTCCGGCCGATCGGCCGGACCTGCTACGGAGCCCCGCGCGCCTCAGGAGGCGGCGCGGAACGGGAAACCGAGGGCGCGCAGCAGGGCGCGGCCCTCGTCGTCGGTCTTCGCGGTCGTCACCACGGTGATGTCGAAGCCGCGGACGCGGTCGATGCGGTCCTGGTCGATCTCGTGGAAGACGGACTGCTCGGTGAGGCCGAACGTGTAGTTGCCGTTGCCGTCGAACTGGCGGTCCGACAGGCCGCGGAAGTCGCGGATGCGGGGCAGCGCCAGGGACAGCAGGCGGTCGAGGAACTCCCACGCCCGGTCGCCGCGAAGCGTGACGTGCGCGCCGATGGGCTGGCCCTCGCGCAGCTTGAACTGGGCGATGGACTTGCGGGCCTTGGTGACCTGCGGCTTCTGACCGGTGATCTTGGTCAGGTCCGCCACGGCGCCGTCGATGATCTTGCCGTCGCGGGCGGCCTCGCCGACGCCGGTGTTCACGACGACCTTGACCAGGCCGGGGACCTGGTGGACGTTCGCGAACCCGAACTCCTGCTTGAGGTTCGGCAGGATCTCGTCGCGGTACTTCTGCTTCAGGCGCGGCTGAACTTTCTCAGCCGGCGCAACAGTCGTGTCGCTCATGTCTCTACAGGTCCTTCCCGGACTTCTTCGCGTAGCGGACGCGCACCGTCTTGGTGACGCCGTCCTTCTCGACCTGCTCGACGCGGTGACCGACGCGAGTCGGCTTCTTCGTCTCGGGGTCGACCAGCGCGACGTTGGAGATGTGGATGGGGGCCTCGACGGTCTCGATGCCGCCCTCGCGGGAGCCGCGCGCCGACTGGCCGACGCGGGTGTGCTTCGTGACGAAGTTGACGCCCTCGACGACGACCCGGTCGCTGTCCTTCAGGACCTCGAGCACGGTGCCCTGCTTGCCGCGGTCGCCGCCGCGGTCCTGCTTGGCGCCGGTGATCACCTGGACGAGATCGCCCTTCTTGATCTTGGCCATGTTCAAATCACCTCCGGGGCGAGCGAAATGATCTTCATGAAGCGCTTGTCGCGCAGCTCGCGGCCGACCGGGCCGAAGATGCGGGTCCCGCGCGGGTCCCCGTCGTTCTTCAGGATCACGGCGGCGTTCTCGTCGAACTTGATGTAGGAGCCGTCGGGGCGACGGACCTCCTTGCGGGTGCGGACGACGACCGCCTTGACGACGTCGCCCTTCTTCACGTTGCCGCCCGGGATCGCGTCCTTGACCGTGGCGACGATCACGTCGCCGAGGCCCGCGTAGCGACGACCGGAGCCGCCCATGACACGGATGGTCAGCAGCTCCTTGGCGCCCGTGTTGTCGGCGACCTTGAGGCGGGACTCCTGCTGGATCACTTGGCCTTCTCCAGGACCTCGACGAGGCGCCAGCGCTTCGTGGCGGACAGGGGGCGCGTCTCGCTGATCACGACGAGGTCGCCGACGCCGGCGGTGCCGGCCTCGTCGTGCGCCTTCACCTTGCTGGTGCGGCGGATGACCTTGCCGTACAGCGGGTGCTTCACGCGGTCCTCGACCTCGACCACGATCGTCTTCTGCATCTTGTCGCTGACCACGTAGCCGCGGCGGACCTTGCGGTAGCCGCGCGCGCTGTCGTCGCGGACGTCGTGCGCCGCGTGCTCGTGACCGGCAGCGGCGGTCTCGTCGACCTTCGCCATCAGTTCGTCTCCTCAGTCGCCGTCTCGGCGGCGGTGTCGTCGGCCTTCTTGCGCGACCGCTTCGGCTTCGCCTCCGGGAGGGCGGCGGGAGCCGGCGTCGCGCGGATGCCGAGCTCGCGCTCGCGCATCACCGTGTAGATGCGGGCGATGTCGCGCTTGACCGCGCGCACCCGCCCGTGGCCCTCGAGCTGGCCGGTCGCGGACTGGAAGCGCAGGTTGAACAGCTCCTCCTTCGCGCGACGGAGCTCGTCCGTCAGCCGCGAGTCCTCGAACGAGTCCAGCTCGGCGGGCGCCAGGTTCTTCGATCCGATCGCCATGTCAGGCGTCACCCTCCTCGCGCGCGATGATCCGCGCCTTGAGCGGAAGCTTGTGGATGGCCCGGGTGAGCGCGCCGCGGGCGAGCTCCTCGTTCACGCCGGCGACCTCGAAGAGGACGCGGCCGGGCTTGACGTTCGCAACCCACCACTCCGGCGAACCCTTCCCGGAACCCATGCGGGTCTCGGCGGGCTTCTTGGTCAGCGGGCGGTCCGGGTAGATGTTGATCCAGACCTTGCCGCCGCGCTTGATGTGCCGGGTCATGGCGATACGGGCGGACTCGATCTGCCGGTTCGTCACGTACGCGGGGGTGAGCGCCTGGATGCCCCACTCGCCGAACGACACCTTGGTGCCGCCGGTCGCCTGGCCGCTGCGGCCCGGGTGGTGCTGCTTGCGGTGCTTGACGCGCCTCGGGATCAGCATCAGGCGTTCGCTCCTTCCAGAGCCTCGTTGCGGCGGCCGCCGCGGCGGTCGCCGCGCTCGGGCCGACGGCCGGGCTGGCTCGCCTGCTCGCGCGCCAGCTCCTTGTTCGTGATGTCGCCCTTGTAGATCCAGACCTTCACGCCGATGCGGCCGAACGTCGTGCGGGCCTCGTAGAAGCCGTAGTCGATGTTCGCGCGGAGCGTGTGCAGGGGCACGCGGCCCTCGCGGTAGAACTCGCTGCGGCTCATCTCCGCGCCGCCGAGGCGGCCGGAGACCTGCACGCGGACGCCCTTGGCGCCGGCGCGCTGCGCGCTCTGCAGGCCCTTGCGCATCGCGCGGCGGAACGCCACGCGGGCCGAGAGCTGCTCGGCGATGCCCTGGGCGACCAGCTGCGCCTCGGCCTCGGGGTTCTTGACCTCGAGGATGTTCAGCTGGATCTGCTTCTTCGTCAGCTTCTCGAGCTCGGCGCGGATGCGCTCCGCCTCGGCGCCGCGACGGCCGATCACGATGCCCGGGCGGGCCGTGTGGATGTCGACGCGGACGCGGTCGCGGGTGCGCTCGATCTCGATCTTCGCGACACCGGCGCGGTCCAGCGTCTTCAGCAGCAGCTGGCGGATCTTCACGTCCTCGGCCACGAAGTCCTTGTAGCGCTGACCCTCCTTCTGCGAGTCCGAGAACCAGCGCGAGGTGTGGTCGGTCGTGATGCCGAGGCGGAATCCGTACGGGTTGACCTTCTGGCCCATCAGCGGTTCCCCTTCTTGTCGGTGTCGACCGCCGGGGTCGACACGACGACGGTGATGTGCGAGGTGCGCTTGTTGATGCGGAACGCACGGCCCTGCGCTCGCGGCTGGAACCGCTTGAGCGTGGTGCCCTCGTCCACGAACACGCGCTGGACGAACAGGTCCTGCTCGTCGAGGTAGGTGTTCTCGGCGTCCGCCTTCACCTTCGCGTTCGCCATCGCCGAGGCGAGCAGCTTGTACACGTCGGTCGCCGCGGACTGCGGCGAGAACTTGAGGATCGCGAGGGCCTCCGCGGCCTGCTTGCCGCGGATGAGGTCGACGACGCGACGGGCCTTCTGCGGGGTGATGCGGACCTGCCGCAGCCGCGCGGTGGCTTCCACCATGACTGTCTCTCCTAACGCCACCGCGGTCAGCGGCGGCGGCCCTTCCGGTCGTCCTTCTCGTGCCCGCGGAACGTGCGGGTCGGGGCGAACTCGCCGAGCTTGTGCCCGACCATCGCCTCCGTCACGAAGACGGGGATGTGCTTGCGTCCGTCGTGCACGGCGATGGTGTGGCCGAGCATCGCGGGGATGATCATCGAGCGGCGCGACCAGGTCCGGATGACCTGCTTCGAGCTGTTCGCGTTGGCGTTCTGCACCTTCGTCAGCAGGTGGTCGTCGACGAAGGGGCCCTTCTTGAGGCTGCGAGGCATCTCGACCTACTCCTACTTGCGCTTCTTGCCGGCGGTGCGGCGGCGGACGATGAGCTTGTCGCTCTCCTTGTTCGGGTGCCGGGTGCGCCCCTCGGCCTGACCCCACGGGCTGACCGGGTGGCGGCCGCCGGAGGTCTTGCCCTCGCCACCGCCGTGCGGGTGGTCGATCGGGTTCATCGCGACGCCGCGGACGGTCGGGCGGACGCCCTTCCAGCGCTTGCGGCCGGCCTTGCCCCAGTTGATGTTCGACTGCTCGGCGTTGCCGACCTCGCCGATCGTCGCGCGGCAGCGCGCGTCGACGTTGCGGACCTCGCCCGACGGCAGACGCAGCTGCGCGTAGGGGCCGTCCTTCGCGACCAGGCGGACCGAGGCGCCGGCGGAGCGCGCCATCTTGGCGCCGCCGCCCGGCTTCAGCTCGATCGCGTGCACGACCGTGCCGACGGGGATGTTCTTCAGCGGCAGGTTGTTGCCCGGCTTGATGTCCGACCCCGGGCCCGTCTCGACGACGTCGCCCTGGCCCAAGCGGTTCGGCGCCAGGATGTAGCGCTTCTCGCCGTCCACGAAGTGCAGCAGCGCGATCCGCGCGGTGCGGTTCGGGTCGTACTCGATGTGCGCGACGCGGGCGTTCACGCCGTCCTTGTCGGAGCGACGGAAGTCGATCACGCGGTACTGGCGCTTGTGGCCGCCGCCGATGTGGCGGGTCGTGATCCGGCCCTGCGCGTTGCGGCCGCCGGTCTTCGGCAGCGGGCGCAGCAGGCTCTTCTCGGGGGTCGACCGGGTGATCTCGGCGAAGTCGGCGACGGAGGAGCCGCGACGACCGGGAGTGGTCGGCTTGTAGTTGCGGATAGCCATGGTGTGTCCCTTCCGCCCGTCAGCTCGCGGCCGTGAAGATGTCGATGGAGCCCGACTTCAGCGACACGATGGCGCGCTTGGTGTCCTTGCGCTTGCCGGTGCCGAAGCGGGTGCGACGGGTCTTGCCCTGCCGGTTCGCCGTGGTGATCGAGGCGACCTTGACGTCGAAGATCTTCTCGATGGCGAGCTTGATCTCGGTCTTGTTCGCGCGGGGGTCCACGAGGAACGTGTACTTGCCCTCGTCGATCAGGCTGTAGCTCTTCTCGGAGACCACCGGGCGGATGATGATGTCGCGCGGGTCCTTGTAGTCGATGGCGCTCATTCGGCGGCCTCCTCGGTGCTCCCCGTCTTCGCCTCGATGAAGGACGACAGGGCGGTGGGGGTGAAGACGACGTCGTCGGCGAGCAGCACGTCGTAGGCGTTCAGCTGGTCGACGAACAGCACGTCCACGCCGGTGAGGTTGCGGACGCTCTTGATCGCGACGGTCTCGTCGCGGGCGAGGACGACCAGCTGGCGCTTGCCGCTCTTCGCCTCGGCGAGCGCGGCCGCCGCCTGCTTCGTCGACGGGGCGCCGTCGATGCCGAGGGTCACCTCGTGGATGCGGCCCGCGCGGGCGCGGTCCGAGAGGGCGCCGAGCAGCGCCGCCGCGATCATCTTCTTCGGGGTGCGCTGGCCGTAGTCGCGCGGCTGCGGGCCGTGGACCGTGCCGCCGCCGCGGTGCTCCGGGGCGCGGACCGAGCCCTGGCGGGACCGGCCGGTGCCCTTCTGCTTGAACGGCTTGACGCCCGAGCCGGAGACCTCGCCCCGGTTCTTGGTCTTGTGCGTGCCCTGGCGCGCGGCGGCGAGCTGCGCGGTGACCACCTGGTGGAGCAGCGGGACGTTGGTCGGCACGTCGAACAGCTCGACGGGCAGGATCTGCGGCTGAGCCATGGTCAGTTCCCCTTCACGGCGTCGCGGACGAAGACGAGCCGGCCGCGGGCGCCGGGGACGGCGCCCTTGACCAGCAGGAGGCCGCGCTCGGCGTCGACCGAGTGGACCGTCAGGCCGAGCACGGTGACGCGCTCGTTGCCCATGCGGCCGGCCATGCGCATGCCCTTGAAGACGCGCGACGGCGTCGAGGAGGCGCCGATCGAGCCGGGCTTGCGGTGGTTGCGGTGCGAGCCGTGGCTGGCCGAGACGCCCTTGAAGTTGTGGCGCTTCATGACACCGGCGGTGCCCTTGCCCTTGCTGGTGCCGACGACGTCGACCTTCTTGCCGGCCTCGAACACGTCGACGGCGAGCTCCTGGCCGAGCGAGTACTCGGCGGCGTTCGCGGTGCGCACCTCGGTGAGGTGGCGGCGCGGGGTGACGCCGGCGGCGGAGAAGTGGCCGGCGGTGGGCTTGTCGGCCTTGCGCGGGTCGATGGCGCCGGCGGCGATCTGGACGGCCTCGTAGCCGTCCTTCTCCGCGGTGCGGATCTGGGTGACGACGTTCGGGGTCACCTGGATGACGGTGACCGGGACCAGGCGGTTGCCCTCGCCCCAGACCTGCGTCATGCCGAGCTTGGTGCCGAGGAGGCCCGAGAACGTGCGGGTCGCGGTGGACATGTCGTTCCCCTTCCTCAGAGCTTGATCTCGATGTTGACGTCCGCCGGCAGGTCGAGCCGCATGAGCGAGTCGACGGCCTTCGGCGTCGGGTCGATGATGTCGATGAGCCGCTTGTGGGTGCGCATCTCGAAGTGCTCGCGGCTGTCCTTGTACTTGTGCGGCGAGCGGATGACGACGACCACGTTCTTCTCCGTGGGCAGCGGCACCGGGCCGACGACCTGGGCGCCCGCGCGGGTGACCGTGTCGACGATCTTCCGCGCGGAGCTGTCGAGCCCCGCGTGGTCGTACGACTTCAGTCGGATGCGGATCTTCTGTCCCGCCATGGATTCCTCGTTCCTTGCGCGCTCGCGCGCGCGAGCAAGTGGGTGGCCTTCCGGTCGAGCCGCTCCGCGCCTCCGGTGAAGGAGGGCGGCGCGATCCGCACCGCTGTTCTGCTGTGGGTGCCGGCGGCTCCGGTGCAGCGGGCGCACGGCATGCACGTCATGCGGATCCCGTCCGCCGCGCACCCGCGCGCTCGCACGACCTCGAGGGCCGATGGCGTGAGCGCCGAGCTGTTCTGCTGCCCGCGGCCCGACCCTGCGGTCGTGCACTGCCTGGCAGTGATCCGGGGCCGCGCACTCGGCGCACCACCCGAAATGTGGAACCCCGACATCTTGCCATGCCCCACAACGGGCTGCAACCCGGGCGTGTCGCGCTCGCGCGGTTCTCCCGCCACCTCGCGCGGTGGTTCGGCCTCCGCGCGGTGGGTGCACCCACCGCGCGGAGGCCGGAGTACCGCGCGGGTGAAGGCGGACGGCACGGAGGCGTGAGGGCGAGCACGCGGAGCATCGACGACACCGCTCCTCCCCAGGCGCGATCTCGCCGGATCCTCGTCTTGGGAGCGTGAGCGCCGTGCTCGGGGCCCGCGAGAGGGCCATCGTCCCCGGCATGAGCACCGATCACCTCTTCCGTCGATCCGAGCTGGAGGGAACCGGCCTCCGCCCTGAGCGCGATCCCTCCCTGTCCCGCGAGCGGAGGTCGGTCTACGCGTCGTCGGCCGACCTCGAGGAGGGCGCCACCGCGCGGTACCTGCGCAAGGTCCGCGCCTCGCACCTGACCTTGACCGGCGCGCACGTCTGCTCCCACGAGTCGGCTGCCGCGCTCCTCGGTCTGCCGATGCTCGGAGCCTGGCCGGACCGGGTCCACCTGATCGACGAGCGGAGGACCGGCGGCCGGTCGCAGCTCGACGTCGTTCGCCACTGCGTGGGGCTCGAGCACGTCGATCCCGTCGTCGTCGACGGGATGCTGGTCACGTCGCCGGCGCGGACGGCGTTCGACCTCGCGCTGAGCCGCCCCTTCGAGCTGGGGGTCGTCGTGGCCGACGCCGTGATCCGCGACTGGCCTGGCGCCGCGGAGGAGCTGCGGGCGCTCGCGGACGCGTACGGGCGGCGTCGGGGGTGGCAGAGGCTCGGCCGCGTCCTCGCCTTCATGGACGCCCGCAGCGGTTCCGCGGGAGAGTCCCTCAGCCGCTGCCGCATCGACGCGCTGGGCTTCATCCGGCCTGAGCTGCAGGTGCCGATCACGACCGACGGCCGCACGGAGTTCGGCGACTTCGGCTGGGAGGAGGTGCTCGGCCTCGGGGAGTTCGACGGCGAGGTGAAGTACAGGCTGGACCGGTACCGGCAAGGGGGCAGCGTCGAGGACGTCGTGATCCGCGAGAAGAGCCGCGAGAACCGGCTGCGACGGCAGCGGCCCCGGTTCGCCCGCTGGGACTGGACCGACCTCCTGCGGGACCGGCTGGAGTCGATCCTGGTCGCTGCGGGCATCCCGAAGCGCTCTCGCGGCGCACGTCGACCCGTGCCGGTCGGCACGCGTTGATCCCACGACGCGGTGGCACGACCCGTACGCGGTGGGTGGACCCACCGCGCGATGGTGCGGGTACCGCGCGAGCGGGGCGGTGCTCAGGTCGGAGCGGGAGGCTGCCGGGATGAGCGCGGAGCAGGCCGAGGACCTCGTCGAGCAGCGGGTCGGGGAGGTGGTCGATCGGCTCCGGGCGACGCATCGCCGCGGCGTGACGAAGCCGCTCGCCTGGCGGCACGCGCAGCTCGACGCGCTGGCGGCGCTGCTGCTCGAGCAGCGGGACACCCTCTACGCGGCGCTGAAGGCGGACCTCGGCAAGTCCGCGGACGAGTCCCTCGTCACCGAGGTCGGGCTGCTGCAGCGCGAGGTCGCGCACACCCGGAGGCGCCTGAGGGGCTGGCTGCGCCCCTCCCCCGCCGTCGTCCCGCTCCCGGTGCAGCCGGGCACGGCCGCCACCGTGCTCGAGCCGCTCGGCGTCACGCTGATCATCGCGCCGTGGAACTACCCGCTGCTGCTCGCGCTCAGCCCGCTGATCGGCGCGATCGCGGCCGGCGACGCCGCGGTCGTGAAGCCGAGCGAGCTCGCGCCCGCGACCTCCCGCACGATCGCGGACCTGCTGCCGCGGTACCTCGACGCCCGTGCCTTCGCCGTGGTGCAGGGCGACGCGGAGACGACCTCCGCACTGCTCGAGCAGCGCTTCGACCTCGTCTTCTACACCGGCGGCGAGCACGTCGCCCGGATCGTCATGCGGGCCGCCGCGGAGCACCTGACCCCCGTGGTGCTCGAGCTGGGCGGCAAGTGCCCGGTCTACGTCGACGAGTCGGCGGACCTCGACGTCGCGGCGGACCGGATCGCCTGGGGCAAGTGGATGAACGCGGGCCAGACCTGCGTGGCGCCCGACCACGTGCTCGCGACCCGGCGCACCGCGGAGGCGCTCGCGCCGAGGCTCGCCGCCGCGGCCCGCCGCATGTTCGGCGACGACCCGCTGCGGAACGACGCCTACTGCCGGATCGTCAGCGAGCGGCACTTCGACCGCCTGCACGGCCTGCTCGACCCCGCGAAGACGGCGTCCGGCGGCGGAGCGGATCGGCCCGCGCTCCGCATCGAGCCGACCGTGCTGACGCGGGTCGGCGACGCCGACCCCGTGATGCAGCAGGAGGTCTTCGGCCCGATCCTGCCGATCGTCGAGGTCGCGAGCGAGCGCGAGGCGATCGAGCGCGTGGCGGACGGCCCGAAGCCGCTCGCGCTCTACGTCTTCACGAGGCGCTCGTCGCGCCGCGCCTGGACCACCGGGACGAGCAGCGGCTCCATCGGCTTCGGCGTGCCGCTGCTGCAGCTGGCGGTGCCGGGCATCCCCTTCGGCGGGGTCGGCGCGTCGGGGATGGGCGCGTACCACGGGCGCCGCAGCCTCACGGCCTTCAGCCACGAGAAGGCGCTGCTGACGAAACCGACCCGGCCGGACACGGTGCGGCTGCTGTCGCCGCCGTTCACCGAGCTGAAGCGGCGCGTGCTCGCGCGGTTCACCGGGTAGCGGGCCGCGGGCGGGGGTGGTCTCGAGGCTCGCTGGGCTCGCACCTCGACCGGCGGCGAGCCACCGCTGCGCGGACGGAGCGGCCGGGTGTCAGGCGTCGGCGGCGGCGGCGGCGTAGGCCTCGAGCTCGGCGAGGAAGGCGTCGCGGCGGAACGGCGCCAGCCACGACACCGCGAAGGCGTTGCGCTGCAGCTGCACCAGCTCGTCCGGCGTCAGCCCGGCGGCACGGGTGAGGGCGACGAGGTTCTCCGCGACGTACCCGCCGAAGTAGGCCGGGTCGTCGGAGGCGACGGTGACGCGGACGCCGGACCGCAGCAGCGACGCGATCTCCGTCGCCTTCATGTCGTCGGTGACGAAGCCGTTCGAGATCGGGCAGCAGGTCAGGCCGATGCCCCTCTCCCGCAGCAGGTCGACGAGATCGGGCGCCTCCACGACGTTCGTGCCGTGGTCCACGCGGTCGACCTCGATCTCCGTGAGCGCCGTGCGGATGTTCTCGATCGAGCCGGGCTGATCGATGTCGCAGTGCATCGTGAGCAGGAAGCCCTCCGCGCGGGCCCGGGCGAAGACCGCCGCGAACTTCTGCGGCGGGTTGTCCCGCTCGTCGCTGTCGAGGCCGACGCCGACGATCCAGTCGCGGTACGGCAGCGCCTCCATCAGCGTCGACATCGCGTGCTCGGCGGACAGGTCCCGCAGGAAGCAGAGGATCAGGTCCGCGTGCACCCCCAGCTCGCGCTCCGCCCGGACGATCGCCCGGCGGTAGCCCGCGACGACGGTCGGGAACGGGACGCCGCGGCCGGTGTGCGCCTGCGGGTCGAAGAACAGCTCCGCGTGGCGGACCCGCTGCGCGGCGGCCCGCTCCAGGTAGCCCCAGGCGAGGTCGAAGAAGTCCTGCTCGGTGACGAGCGCCCGCATCGCCGGGTAGTACTGCGCGAGGAAGCTCGTGAGGTCGGTGAACCCGCCCTCGGGCAGGGGCACGTCGACGCCGTTGCGCTCGGCGAGCCGGATCAGCAGATCGCGCTCGAGCGTGCCCTCCAGGTGCACGTGCAGCTCGGCCTTGGGCATGTCCGCGACGAAGCGCTCGAGATCCATGGCCCGATCATGCCGGTTCGGATGTTTCGTCCGCGGGTCGGAGCTCGTCGGCGGCCTCCTCGAGCACCTCGCCGTCGTCGGGCTCGCTGAGCGGCTCGTCCGGCGACTCGAACAGCAGCGACCGCACCTCGGCCTCGGCGGAGGCGACGCGGGCCGGGTCGATCGTCTCCCCCGCGCGGTACCGGTCGACGACGCGCGGGTCGACGTAGCTCGCCTTCGCGACCGTCGGCGTGTTCGACAGATCCTCCGCGGCGTCGCGCATCGCCTGCGCGATGGCCCGCTTCTGCGCGCCCTTCTTCTGCTCCGGCCCGTGCTTCGCGAGGCTCACCGCCGCGCTGACGGTCCCGCGCAGCGTCCGGAAGTCCTTCGCGGAGAACTTGCCGTGGAGCCGCTTGCGCACGTACTTGTTCACGTCCGACGGGGACAGCGTGTGCCAGTGCCCGTCCTGCTCGTACGCGAGCAGCCGCTCCCCGTCCCCGCGGCCCTGCAGCTCGCGCACCAGGGCGGCGAGGTCCGCGTCGCGCATCGTCGAGTCCCACACCTTGTGGCTCTTCGCCGGGAAGCAGAGCCGGACCGAGTCGCCGTCGACCGTCGCGTGCTCGCAGTGCAGCGTGGTCAGCCCGTAGCTGCCGTTCTCCTCCTCGTACACGCTCGACCCGATGCGGAGGCCGCCGAGGTCGAGCATGCGGAAGGCGCCGGCGAGCACACGACGCCGCGTCAGCCCCTCGTCCCGCAGATGCCGGCGCACCGTGCCGCGCGCGCCCGGCAGCGACTCGGCGAGCAGCAGCATGCGCGCGTACTTGCGCTTGTCGTTCCGCTCGCGCCAGGTCGGGTGGTAGATGTACTGCTTCCGACTGGCGGCGTCGTAGCCGACCGCCTGGATGTGCCCGTTGTCGTACGGCGCGATCCACACGTCGGTCCAGGCCGGCGGGATGCCGAGCGCGTCGAAGCGCCCCCGCAGCTCACGGTCCGTGACGGTCGAGCCGTCCGGCGCCTTGTAGCTGTAGCCCTTGCCGCTCCTGACCCGGTGGTACCCCTTGCCGAGGGGGTTGCTCTTGCGCAGGCGGACCTTCTCGGCGACGGGTGCGGGCATGCGGGGAGTGTAGAAGCGCTCGGCTGGAGCCCAGGTGCTCCTCAGTCCGTGCCGAGGCGACGCGCAGCAGAGGCGGGCTCCCGGGCACGGACGCGCGTCGGGCTCAGCCGTCCGCCCCGTCCGATCGACGTGCGCCCGCGCCACGACGAGGGGCCGCCGAACGCGGCGGCTGCCGGTGCATGTGTGCACGCACCCGACCGAGGACGTCGGCCAGCGCGCGGACGTCCTGATCCGACATCGGATCGAGCAGCAGACGCTGCAGGGCCTCGAGGTGCCCGGGGAAGACGGCGGCCAGCCGGGCACGCCCCGCCTCCGTGATCGTCACCATCGTGCTGCGCTCGTCGTCCTCCGCGGGCCCGCGGGCGACGAGACCGGCCCGCTCGAGCAGCCCGGCCTGGTAGGTGATGCCGCTCCTCGAGTAGACGACGCCGTCGGCGAGGTCCGTCATCCGGGCGCGGCCGTCGGGGCGGTCGCCCAGCGTCGCCAGCAGCTGGAACTGGACGTAGCTGAGCGAGCCGGCGTCGCGCAGCTGCTGCTCGATCGCGTGGCGCAGGAGGCTGCTCACCTCGATCAGCGCGAAGTAGGCCTTGAGCCGGACCGGGTCGATCCCCGGGGCGCCGTCCGTCATCTGCGCAGCCTAGCCGTGGATCAGGCGCTTGCTTCGAATTCAAACGAGGTGTATCGTCCGTCAAGCACTTCGATTTCGAAGCATCAGTGGAGAGGACGACATCATGAAGGCAGTGCGGTTCGAGCGGACGGGAGGACCCGAGGTCCTCCAGGTCGTCGAGATCCCGGTCCCGGCGCCGACGGCCGGGACGGTGCGGCTGCGGGTCGCCGCGTCCGCCTACAACGCGGCGGACGCGGGGATGCGGGCGGGGAATCTGCCCATCCCGGTCGTGCTGCCCCACGTGCCGGGCTACGACGTCTCGGGCGTCGTCGACGCCGTCGGCGAGGGCGTCGACGGCCTGTCGGTCGGCGACGAGGTCGTCGGCTTCCTGCCGATGGAGCGCGACGGCGGTGCCGCCGAGCAGGTGATCGCCCCCGCGGACGCGGTCGTGCGCGCACCCGTGTCCATCGCGCTGCCCGACGCCGCGGCCCTCCCCTCGGTCGCGCTGACCGCCTGGCAGGCCCTCTTCGACCTCGGCCGCCTGCGCGCCGGGCAGCGGGTGCTCGTCGTCGGGGCCGGCGGCGTCGTGGGCAAGTACGCCGTCCGGCTGGCGAAGCGCGCCGGGGCCGACGTCGTCGCGACGGCCAGCCCGCGCAGCGCCGACGCCGTGCGGGCCGCGGGCGCCGACGTCGTCGTCGACCACACCCGCCAGGACCTGCTCGGGACGGTCGAGGGGCAGGTGGACCTGGTGCTGAACCTCGCGCCGCTCGAGCCCGAGCGCTTCGCCGCGCTGGTCCCCCTCGTCCGCGACGGCGGCGCCGTGGTGAGCACGACCGCCTGGATCCCGACGCCGGGCGATCCCGATCGCGGCGTGCGCGCAGAGACGGTCTTCGTGCTGCCGGACCGGGACCGGCTGCAGGAGCTCGTCCGGCTCGTCGACGCCGCCGAGCTCCAGGTCGAGGTGACCCGCCGGATCCGGCTCGACGAGCTGCCGGCGCTGCACGCCGAAGCCGCGGAGCGCGGGATCGCGGGCAAGGTCGTCGTCCTGCCGGCGTGACGCCCGCCCCCGAGGGGCTGCGGCGTCAGATCCGGCGCAGCCCCTTCTCGGCGGCCGCCCGCGCCTTCTCGACCGTGCTCGCGTGCTTGCTGCCGGTCGCGCGGTTCGCCGCGTCCGCCGCCCTGCCGAGGGCCGCCCGGCTCATCCGCTGCCCGCGCTCCGAGCGCAGGAACCGACGGATGATCGGCAGGACGGCGAGCAGGCGGCGCATCCGCCGACCATAGCCGCGGCCGTGCGGGTCAGCGCTGGAGGTCGCGCGACTCCGCGGCCTCGTACCCCGCCTCGCGGAGCGCGGCGCGGGCCTCCCGGCGCGCGGAGTAGTCGGTGCGCACGCCGCGGATGTCCCGGTAGTTCTGGTGGCCGGGTCCCGCCCAGAGGATGGCGTCGCCGGGCTCGACCAGCGAGACGGCGAGCCGGATGGCCTTCTCCGGCTGCCCCTCCTCGTAGAGCGGGTGGTCGGGCGCGACCTCCCGCGCCGCTGCGAGGAGGGTCGCGCGGATGCTCGCCGGGTCCTCGAAGCGCGGGTGGTGGTCGGTGATCACGAGCACGTCGCTGCCCTCGACCGCGGCGCGCGACATGTCGGCGCGCTTGGTCGCGTCGCGATCGCCGTCCGCGCCGAAGAGCATCAGCACCTTGCCCGGCGTCACGGCCCGCACGGCGGCGAGCGTCTCCTGGAACGCGTGCGGCGAGTGGCCGAAGTCGACGTACACGGCGGGAGCGCCGGCGCCGGAGACGAGCTCGGTGCGGCCGGGCAGGGTCACGGCCATGCCGCGCGGCCCCTCGACGGCTCGGCGGATCCGCTCGACGTCGTAGCCGGCCTCGAGCAGCATCACGATCGCGAGCCCGGCGTTCGCCGCCATGTGGGCGCCGAGCACCGGGATCCGGGTCTCGAACCGGAGTCCGCCCGGGCCGGTCAGCACGAAGGCGGTGTGCGCCTGGGTCTCCTCGACGACCACGACGTGCCAGTCGGCCTCACGGGCCTCTCCCTGGACGATCGTCGCCACCGGGACTCGGGCGTCGGCGACGACGCGGTCGCCCCACGCGGTATCGAGGGACACGACCGCGCGGGCCGTCCGGTCCGGCTGGAAGAGCACCGCCTTGGCCCGGTAGTACTCCTCCATGTCGGCGTAGTCGTCGAGATGGTCGTGGCTCAGGTTCGTGAAACCGGCCACGTCGAAGTGCACGCCGTCGAGCCGGTGCCGGCTGAGCCCCTGGGCGCTCACCTCGACCGCCGCGGCCTCGACGCCGGCCTCGCGCATGCGTGCGACCAGCGCGTGCAGCTCGGTCGCCTCCGGCGTCGTGAGCCCGGCGACGCGGCGCTCCTCCCCCACCCGGCGCTCGGCGGTGGAGCTGAGGCCGTTGGGCACGTCGAGCAGGTCCAGCAGGCCCGCCAGCAGGTGCACGGTCGAGGTCTTGCCGTTGGTGCCGGTGACGCCGAGCAGCAGCGGGTGGTCGTCGCGCGTGCCGTAGAGGGCCGCGGCGAGGTCGCCCAGGACGTTGCGGGGCTCGGCGGTCACGAGCACCGGGAGGCCCGCCGCTTCGGCGCGCTCACGCCCGGCCTCGTCCGTCAGGATCGCGGCAGCACCGGCGTCGGCCGCCTGCTGCGCGTAGTCGGCGCCGTGCCCCCGGACGCCCTGCAGCGCGACGAAGAGGTCGCCGGGCCGGACGGCGGCGGTACCGAGGCTGATGCCGGTGACCTCCGCGTCGCCCGCGTCGCCCTCGAAGCCGAAGCGCTCGGCGAGATCGGCGAGCCGCACGGGCGTCGGATGCTCGGGCAGGAACGGCGACGGCACAGGCGCTGGCATGACCGGCTCAGCCTACGCGGGCTTCATTTCGTAGGCAGTTCTGCCGCTCCGCGGGAGAACTGCCTACAAGATGCAGAAGGGGCCGGGTGCGTCAGCACCCGGCCCCCTCGGTCAGCAGCGAAGGACTACTTGATGATCTTCGTCACCGTGCCGGCGCCGACGGTGCGGCCGCCCTCGCGGATCGCGAAGCGCAGGCCCTCCTCCATGGCGACGGGCTGGATCAGCTCGACCGACATCTCCGTGGTGTCGCCGGGCATGACCATCTCGGTGCCCTCGGGCAGCGAGATGACGCCGGTGACGTCGGTGGTGCGGAAGTAGAACTGCGGGCGGTAGTTCGCGTAGAACGGGTTGTGACGCCCGCCCTCGTCCTTGGACAGGATGTACGCGTTCGCCTCGAACTGGGTGTGCGGCGTGACCGAGCCCGGCTTCACGACGACCTGGCCGCGCTCGACCTCCTCGCGCTTGGTGCCGCGGAGCAGCAGGCCGACGTTCTCGCCCGCGCGGGCCTCGTCGAGCAGCTTGCGGAACATCTCGACGCCGGTGACCGTGGTCTTGATGCTGGTCGGCTTGATGCCGACGATCTCGACCTCGGAGTTGACCTTGAGGACACCGCGCTCGACGCGGCCGGTGATGACCGTGCCGCGACCGGTGATGGTGAAGACGTCCTCGATCGGCATCAGGAACGGACGGTCGACGTCGCGCTCCGGCTCCGGCACGAACTCGTCGACCTTGTCCATCAGGTCCGCGACCGTGGCGCCCCACTTCTCGTCGCCCTCGAGCGCCTGCAGCGCCGAGACGCGGACGATCGGCGCGTCGTCACCGTCGAACTCCTGGCTGGAGAGGAGCTCGCGGACCTCGAGCTCGACGAGCTCCAGGATCTCCTCGTCGTCCACCACGTCGCTCTTGTTCAGCGCGACGACGATGTAGGGCACGCCGACCTGGCGGGCGAGCAGCACGTGCTCGCGCGTCTGCGGCATCGGGCCGTCGGTGGCGGAGACCACGAGGATCGCGCCGTCCATCTGGGCCGCGCCCGTGATCATGTTCTTGATGTAGTCCGCGTGGCCCGGGGCGTCCACGTGCGCGTAGTGGCGCTTCTCGGTCTGGTACTCGACGTGCGAGATGTTGATCGTGATGCCGCGCTGACGCTCCTCGGGAGCGTTGTCGATCTGGTCGAACGCGCTCGCGGTGTTGAGCGCCGGGTACTTGTCGTGCAGCACCTTGGTGATCGCTGCGGTGAGCGTCGTCTTGCCGTGGTCGACGTGCCCGATCGTTCCGATGTTCACGTGCGGCTTGGTGCGCTCGAACTTGGCCTTGGCCACTAGATGTCCTCCCTTAGGACGGTTGGTCGAGGTGTCCTACCTCGGTCGGACGGCCGCGCGATCGCGCGCCGAGGGACCGGGCAAGGTTACTCGCTTTGTTTTCGACTTGTTACAGGTGCCGTCTCCGCCGACAGCGATCGATCGGCGCCTGCCGGCTGAGGTGGTCTCGAGGCTCGCTGCGCTCGCACCTCGACCAGCGAGGGCGGACGGGCGAGCGCAGCGGGCCGGAGCCCGGAGCGGCAAGGGGCCGAAGGCCCCCGGCGCCTCATGGCGCCGAACGCTGCGGCGCGGCGGAGCCGCTTGCCGCCGGTCCGCGAGGCGGCCCCGGAGGGGTCGCCGAGCGGACCGGCTTGCAGCGGATCAGCACAGCGCGGACCGGCTTGCAGCGAGTGGAATCAGCCCTTGGTCTTCTGGACGATCTCCTCGGCGACCGCCTTCGGCACCTCGGCGTAGCTGCCGAACTGCATCGAGTAGACGGCGCGGCCCGAGGTCTTGGACCGCAGGTCGCCGACGTAGCCGAACATCTCCGACAGCGGCACCTGGGCGGTGACGACCTTGACGCCGGAGGCGTCCTCCATCGCCTGGATCTGCCCGCGGCGGCTGTTCAGGTCGCCGATGACGTCGCCCATGTACTCCTCGGGCGTGCGGACCTCGACGGCCATGACCGGCTCGAGCAGCACGGGCTGCGCCTTGCGGGCCGCCTCCTTGTAGGCCATCGACCCGGCGATCTTGAACGCCATCTCGGACGAGTCGACCTCGTGGTACGCGCCGTCGAGCAGCGTCGCCTTGACGCCGACCGTCGGGTAGCCGGCGAGCACGCCGACCTGCATCGCGTCCTGGATGCCCGCGTCGACCGAGGGGATGTACTCGCGCGGCACGCGACCGCCGGTCACCTTGTTCTCGAACTCGTACGAGGTCTCGGCGGTGACGTCGAGCGGCTCGAGCGCGATCTGCACCTTCGCGAACTGACCGGAGCCACCGGTCTGCTTCTTGTGGGTGTAGTCGAACTTCTCGACCGTGCGGCGGATCGTCTCGCGGTACGCCACCTGGGGCTTGCCGACGTTCGCCTCGACCTTGAACTCGCGCTTCATGCGGTCGACCAGGATGTCGAGGTGGAGCTCGCCCATCCCCTTGATGATGGTCTGGCCGGTCTCGACGTTCTGCTCGGTGCGGAACGTCGGGTCCTCCTCCGCGAGCTTCTGGATCGCGGTGCCCAGCTTGTCCTGGTCGCCCTTGGTCTTGGGCTCGATCGCGACCTCGATCACCGGCTCCGGGAAGGTCATGGACTCGAGGATGACCTGGTTCGCCGAGTCGGACAAGGTGTCGCCCGTGGTCGTGTTCTTCAGACCGATGACCGCGTAGATGTGGCCCGCGGTGACGAAGTCGACCGGGTTCTCCTTGTTCGCGTGCATCTGGAAGATCTTCCCGATGCGCTCCTTGTTGCCCTTCGTCGAGTTGACGACCTGGCCGCCGGACTCGAGCCGGCCGGAGTAGACGCGGATGTAGGTGAGGCGCCCGAAGAACGGGTGCGCCGCGATCTTGAAGGCGAGCGCGGAGAACGGCTCGGTCGAGTCGGCGTGCCGCTCGATGACCTTCTCCTCGTCGCGCACGTCGTGGCCCTCGACCGCCGGCACGTCGAGCGGGCTCGGCAGGTAGTCGACGACCGCGTCGAGCATCGGCTGGACGCCGCGGTTCTTGAACGCGGAGCCGCAGAACACCGGGTAGATCTCGGAGTTGATGACCATCTTGCGGACGGCCGCCTTGATCTCCTCGGGGGTGATCTCCTCGCCGCCGAAGAACTTCTCGAGCAGCGCGTCGTCGGTCTCGGCGACGGTCTCGAGCAGGGTCTGGCGGTACTCCTCCGCGCGCTCCTGCAGGTCCGCCGGGATCGGCTGGATCTCGTACTTCGCACCGAGGGTCACGTCGCCCTTGGCGTCGCCCGGCCAGACCAGGGCGCGCATGTAGACGAGGTCGATGACGCCGACGAAGTCGTTCTCGGAGCCGATCGGGATCTGCATCACGAGCGGCTTCGCGCCGAGGCGCTTCACGATCGTGTCGACGGTGAAGTAGAAGTCGGCGCCCAGCTTGTCCATCTTGTTGACGAAGCAGATGCGGGGCACGTCGTACTTGTCGGCCTGGCGCCAGACGGTCTCGGACTGGGGCTCGACGCCCTCCTTGCCGTCGAACACCGCGACCGCGCCGTCGAGGACGCGGAGGTTGCGCTCGACCTCGACCGTGAAGTCGACGTGGCCGGGGGTGTCGATGATGTTGAGCTGCGTGCCCTCCCAGAAGCAGGTCGTCGCGGCGGACGTGATCGTGATGCCGCGCTCCTGCTCCTGCGCCATCCAGTCCATCGTCGCGGCGCCGTCGTGCACCTCGCCGATCTTGTGGTTGATGCCGGTGTAGAAGAGGATCCGCTCGGTCGTCGTCGTCTTGCCGGCGTCAATGTGCGCCATGATGCCGAAGTTGCGGACCTTGCTGAGGTCGGTGAGGACGTCCTGGGCGACTGCCACGGGAGAACCTTTCGTGGAGGTGTACGGGAGGCGGGTCCTCACGACAACGCGCGAGCACCCCGTTTCATGCCGGAGGCCGCGGACCCCGTCGTGTGGACGGAGCCGCGGCCGCGGCGAGGTGGGAGCCTTCGACTACCAGCGGTAGTGGGCGAAGGCGCGGTTCGACTCGGCCATCTTGTGCGTGTCCTCGCGGCGCTTCACCGCGGCGCCGAGGCCGTTCGACGCGTCGAGGATCTCGTTCGTCAGGCGGTCCGTCATCGACTTCTCGCGACGGGCCTTGGCGTAGGAGGTGAGCCAGCGCAGCGCGAGGGTGTTCGCGCGGTGCGGCTTGACCTCGACCGGCACCTGGTAGGTCGAGCCGCCGACGCGGCGGGACTTGACCTCGATGGTCGGGCGGACGTTGTCGAGCGCCTTCTTCAGCGTGACGACGGCGTCCTGGCCGTTCTTGCTCGCGACGTTGTCGAGCGCGCCGTAGACGATGCGCTCCGCGAGGCCCTTCTTGCCGTCGACCAGGATCTTGTTGACCAGCTGGCTCACGACCGGGGCGGAGTAGACGGGGTCGGCGACGACGGGTCGCTTCGGGGCGGGTCCTTTACGAGGCATTACTTCTTGTCCATCTTCGCGCCGTAGCGGCTGCGAGCCTGCTTGCGGTTCTTCACGGCCTGGGTGTCGAGCGCGCCGCGCACGATCTTGTAGCGCACGCCCGGGAGGTCCTTCACGCGGCCGCCGCGGACCAGGACCATCGAGTGCTCCTGCAGGTTGTGGCCCTCACCCGGGATGTAGGCCGTCACCTCGGTGCCGTTCGACAGCTTCACGCGGGCGACCTTGCGCAGCGCCGAGTTCGGCTTCTTCGGGGTGGTGGTGTAGACGCGGGTGCAGACGCCGCGCTGCTGCGGGTTCGCCTTCAGCGCCGGCGCCTTGGTCTTGACGACCTTCGGCGAGCGGCCCTTCCGGACCAGCTGCTGGATGGTGGGCACTCTTCAACTCCTCGTTCCGCGGTTCTCGCGGGCCGGACGGCTGCACCGGGAGGCGGACCCACCGGTGCCGGATGATCGACGGCGGGATGCGCGGGGCATCCCGGGTCCCGCACATTCGCCCTCTCGGGCTGATCGCGGAACGGACGGTGCGCCGAAGAGCGGCACACACGGTCGATCATCGTACCCGCTGGCGCGGGGGCTGTCGAACACGGGGCGGCGGGCCCGGCGGTCAGGGCTCGTCGCGGCCCTCCCACGGCCAGCGCGGGCGGTCGGCGCCCGCATCCGCGGCGCGGACGAGGAGCAGGACGACGAGGCCCTCGATCGCCGCCAGCACGGCGGCCGCGACCGAGAACCACGAGATCGCGAGCCGGCCCGCGGTGAGCAGCGCTCCCTCGGGGCCCGACAGGAGCGCGACGAGCGCCGCACCGACGACCGGCACGAGGTAGCCGATCAGCAGGAGCTCCAGCGGCAGCAGCACGCTGGACGCGGTCGCCCGGGCCGCGCGGACGGCGAGCAGGACCGCGGCGAGCGCGACCCCGACCGGCAGGGCGAGCGGCCCCGCCTGCGGGACCGGCAGCACCTCCGCCCCGGTGAAGAGGCTGATGAAGCCGTTCGCCGCGATCACGGACGCGACCCACGCCGCGGTGGCGAGGACGGCCGTGGCCGCCCCCGCGCTGCGCTGCTCCGGCTGCTGGTCCGTCAGCGCTCCGCGAGCTCGTCGCGGTACGCCTGCTGCGCGGCCCGGTTGCGCTTGCGCACCCGGGTGCCACGGGCGCCGATCGCGACGCCCGTCCACAGCATGACCTCGCGGGCGACCAGCCCGACCAGGATGAACTGCGGCACGAGGAAGGTCTGCTCGAGCGTCGCGGTGTCCCCGATCGAGCCGCGCGTGAGGATCGAGATCAGCAGCACCGACGCGACGTACGTCACGACGCCGACGACGAGGCTGCTCACCACGTAGAAGAAGCGTCCGGCCCGGTCGAACAGCAGCACGGCGAGCTCGAACAGCAGGAAGAAGAAGAGGACCGGGAGCCAGGCGAACGCGGATCCCAGGTACTGCTGCAGCTGCGCCGAGACGACCGGTCCGACCTGCGCCCAGCCGGCCTGCGGCAGCACGAGCAGCGCGATCAGGCCCGCGAGCGCGGCGAAGTAGACGACCTGGAACAGGCCCGCCGCGAGCAGCGCCCAGGCGGTGCCGACGAGCCGGTTGCCCTCCCGCTTCGGCGCGACGGGCGCGGACTCGCGGGCCGGTTCGAGCACCGGCTGCTCCTCCGCCGCGACCGGCGCCCCGGTCTCCTCGCGGCGCTCCGCGAGCGCCCGGTCGGCGGCGCGGTCCTCGGCCGCCTCGTCCTGCGGGGTCGGCTCGGCCGCGTGCCGGCCCTCCGCGTCATCGTCCGGCGCCGTCTCGATCACCCGGGTGCGCTCGGGGTCCTCCGCCGCCTCGTCCGCCCGCTGCTGCTGCCGGACGTCGGCGGCGCGGACGCGCTCCGCGTCCTCGTCGGCGGGCGTCGCGGTCCCCGGGTCGCGCTCGGGGTCGTCCTCTGGCCCGCGCTGCGGGTCGGTGTCGGCCATGTGAGTCCTCCCTGGATGACCGGACGAGCCTACGCAGGCCGGACGCGGCGGGAGTGGGAGGTCGTGGCGGCGGTCACCGCGCCCGCGCGGCGCACCGTGACCCGGACCGCGATCCGGTGGCCGGCGTCGCGCGCACGGAGGTGCAGGGTGCGCGAGGTGGCGCCGGCGATCGGGCGGCCGTCGCGCAGCCAGAGGTACCGCACCGCGGCCGGCTCGGGCCGCCATCGCCCGGCGCGCGCCTTCAGCACCGAGCCGGGCCGCCAGGTCCCGGTGACCCCGACCGGGTCGGCGAGGACGAAGCGCCGGGCCGCCCCGACCAGCGAGCCGGCGTTCACGATGCCGGCGCCGCAGATCGTCGGCGTGCAGGCGCTGCGGGCCGGGAAGCGGGTCGCGGTCGCGCCCAGCCGGTCGGCGACCTGCGCCGGCGTCAGCCCGGGCCGCACCGACAGCAGCAGCGCCGCGGCCGCGGCGACCCGCGGCGCGGCCATGCTGGTGCCGACCGCGAGGCGCAGCACCGGCGTGTTGCCCGCGGCCCGGGCGGTGGTGCGGGAGGTCCAGCCGGCGCCGACGACCGGGTCGCCGCCCGATCCGCCGGGCGCGGCGATCGCCGGGGCGAGGCGCCCGGTGCCGCGGTTCGAGTAGCCGGCGAGCAGGCCCTGCCGCGTCGTGGCGGTGACCGCGACGACGCCCCTGCAGTTCGCCGGCGACGACGACGCCACATCGTCCCCGTCGTTGCCGGCGGCGGCCACGACGACCGTGCCGCGCGAGACCGCGCCGTCGAACGCCGCCTGCAGCGCCGCGGGGCAGCGCCCGTCCGCGCTGCCGAGCGACATGGACAGCACGTCGGCCCGCCGAGCGGCGTCGGGGACGCCCGGCACCTGGCCGCCGGAGGCCCACGTGATCGCCGCGATGGCGTCGGACTCCGCCCCGCCGCAGGACCCGAGCACCCGGACCGGCATCAGCGAGACGCCGGGCGCGGCACCTGCGGCGCCCCCGCCGAGTCGTCCCACGACCTCGCCGGCGACGAAGGTGCCGTGCCAGCTGGAGGGCTCCCCCGCGTCGCGGCACGCGTCCCCCGGGTCGGACGGGTCCGCGTCCCAGCCGTCCCCGTCCCCCGTGCCGATGTCCTCCGCGCCGGAGACGAAGTCGTAGCCGGGTACCAGGGAGGCGCCCCGCAGGTCCGGGTGCGGGGTGATCCCGGTGTCGAGCACGGCGACGACGACGTCCGGCGACCCGAGCGTGCGGGTCCACGCGCGGGACGCGTCCATGCCGTACCCGCCGGCCCGGCGGGTGCTCCGCGCGTCCCACAGGTCCCACTGCTTCGCCGCCGCGCGTGCCCCGGAGGCGACCGGGGCGACGGTGCCCGCGATGCGCAGGCGCCGGTCGAGCGCGGTGTCGACGACCTGCCGCGAGCGCTCGAGCGCCGCGCGGACCGCCGAGGTCGTGGCCGACGAGCGGACCGTCACGACGGCGGTGTGCGGCGCGAGCCGGCGGACCGCGGCGAGCCGGACGGCGGGCACCGCGCGCTGCAGGGCGACCCGCGAGGGCGCCTCGGCGCGGGTGCGCACGACCAGATCGACCTCGTGCGACGGAGCGGCGTGCGCGGCGGCGGCCGCCGGTGCTGCCAGCAGCAGCGCGAGCGCCATGGCCGCCCGTCGACGGGCCCGCCGGGGGACGGCGGCCCCGTCCCCCGGGCGGCTCACCGCTGCAGCGTGTAGATCGCGCCGGAGAGCACCGCGGTGACGGTGCCGTCGTCGTTGCGCGACGTGGTCGGGTTGGTGATGAGGAACACGCGCTCGTCGTCCTGGATGGCGGTCGAGAAGCGCAGCACCGAGTCCTGCGTGCCGGTCACCGTCACCGAGGCGGGGACGACCGCGAAGTTCGCGGGCGTGATGAGCGGATCGGTCTTCGCGGTCGTCGGCGTCGCCGCGACCGGCGCCGCGGGCGCCGCGGACGGGCTCGCGGAGGCGGCCGGGGTCGCCGCGTCCTGGGTCGCCGGCGCGGCGGACCCGGCCGGCGAGGTGTAGGCCGCCGCCTTGCCGAGCTGGACGGAGGCGACGGTCACGCCGTTCAGCGCCGCGACCTCGTTGATCCGGCGGTTGAAGGTGTTGTCCTTGAGGATCGAGGGCACCTTCTTCTGCAGCACGGCGTCCTCCGCCTGCATCGACTCGAGCTTCGCGGCGCGCTTCGACAGCGTCAGCAGCTTCAGCTGCATCGTCTGCGCCTGCGCCTCCGCGCTCGCCGCCGACTCGTCCGCCGTCGCCGCGGCGGCGAGCTGCGGCTGCACGCCGAGGAAGAAGCCGCCGGCCAGCACGGCGACGATCGCCGCGGTCGCGACCATCACCCAGATGCGGAGCGTGCTCACTTCGCGGCCTCCTGCTGGTTCACGAGGGCCCGCTCGTCGAGGTGGACCGTGAGGGTGATGTTCACGCCGGAGCCGCCGCTGCTGCTGCTGCCGTCGGCCCAGGACGCGGTCGCGTCCGCATAGGCCGGGATGGAGCGCAGCTCGCGCAGCCACCCCGGCAGCTGCGCCGTGTTCGGCGCGTCGACCGACAGCACGACGGTCGCGACGCGGGGCCGCTCGAGCGGGCTGTCGCCCTGCCCGTACGGGGTGGTGACGGTGGCGGAGTCGGCGGTCATCGACTCGACGGAGTAGCCGAACGGCATGTCCGCGGTGATGGCGTCGTACTGGGCGCGCCAGTCGATCTGCGTCGAGGAGCCGACCGCGGCGGCGGCGGTCCCGACCGCGATCTGCTGGTCGAGGCGCGCGACGTCGGAGAACTTCGCGATCTGCGCGGCGAGGCCCTGCGTGCGGTCGTTCGCGGCCGTCAGCCGGTCGTTCGAGGCGCCGGCGACGGCGCCGGCGAGCAGCACGCCCGCCAGCACGGCGCCGACGGACGCGGCGACCGAGCCGATGAGCACTCGCCGGACGACCGTCACCCGGGCGGCGTCCCGGATCTCCGGCGGGAGCAGGGAGACGCGCGGCAGGCCGCCGACGGCGGGCTCGCGGCGGCGCTCGCCCTTCACGACGCGCGCCGCGGTCTCGGCGGCGGTCTCCGGCTCGGGCTCCGGCTTGCGGAGGATGTCCTCGAAGCTCATGCCGCGCTCCCCACGGTCAGGCCGAGCGCGACGGCGGGCGCCGCGCCGGCGGCCACGAACGAGGGCTCGTCGATGCGGGCGCCCACGGTGAAGCGGCCGTCCGGCCGCGACACGGTGACCGGCAGGCCCGTGTGCTCGGCGATCTCGGCGCTCAGCCCGCGGAGCATGGCCCCTCCCCCGCTCAGCACCACGCCGTCGACGTGGTCCTCCGGGTGGCCGTTCTGGTAGAACGCGATGGTGCTGGCGACGGCCTGCACGAGGTCGCGGGCGGCCTCGGCGCTGACGTCGGCGGTGAGGCGCGACTCGGGCACCTCCTCGTCGGCGACCAGGCCGAAGCGGCGCTTCAGCTCGTCGGCGCGGTCGGCGCGGACGCCGAGGCGGTCCGCGAGCGCCGCGGTGAGGTCGTTGCCGCCGCTCGGCAGCATGCGCACGAACTGGGGCACGCCGCGCTCGGCGACGATCACGTTGGTGGAGACGGCGCCGACGTGCAGGTACACCTTGACCCCGGCGAGGTCCTCGTCGACGTGCGAGCGGATCACCGCGAAGGGGATCAGGTCGACGTCCACCACCTTCAGGCCGGCGGCCGCGGCGGCCGACGTGTTCGCGGCGACGGACTCCCGGGTCGCGGCGACGAGCAGGCCGCGCAGGTGGGGCTCGCCCTCGTGCTCGACCTCCTCGACCGGGTAGTAGTCGAGCACCGCGTGCTCGACCGGCAGCGGCAGCATGTCCTGCACGCGGAACGCGAGCGTCTCGCGCAGGTGCGCCATCGGCATCGACGGCAGCACCAGCTCGCGGATCAGCACCTGCTGGCTGCCCATGCCGAGCACGACGCGCTTGGTCGAGAACCCGCCGACCGCCCAGAGCCACTTGAGGGCTGCGACGACGGCCGGGGTGTCGGCGACGACGCCCTCGCGGATCGCGTCGACGGGCACCTCCACCTCGTGGTACCGGTGCAGCACGGGACGCTGCCTGCCGCCGGGGCTCACCTCGGCGGCACGGATCACGCCGTGGCCGAAGTCGAGGCCGACGATGCTCTTCGCCATGGTGGGGAGGTCCTTCGGATCAGGTGATGGTCAGGAGTGTCGTGGAGCGGGGACGAGCGGTGCAGTCCCCAGTGGAGGTGCGCCCGGAAGGGGTCACGAGAGGCCGACCAGCCGCAGGTAGCCGGCCGCGACCGGCTGGCCGGCGAGCACCCCGACCCAGGCGCCGAGCAGCATCCAGGGGCCGAACGGGATCGCGGAGGAGCGGCTCGAGCGGCGCGTGACGAGCAGCAGCGCGCCGAAGACGCCGCCGAGCAGGAAGCCGGCGGCGACGCCGACGACGAGCTGCGGGACGCCGAGGAAGCCGAGGAACAGGCCCAGCACGCCGGCGAGCTTCACGTCGCCGAGCCCCATTCCGCCCGGCTTGAAGAACCAGAGGGTGAAGTAGAGGAGGAAGGCGGCTCCGGCCCCGGCCGCGGCGGTCCCGAGCGGCACCAGGTCGCCGCGCAGCAGGGCGACCGGGCCGAGCAGGGCGGGCCCGACCGCGTAGGCCGGCAGCACGATCGCGTTCGGCAGCCGCTTGACGTCGAGGTCGATCGCGGCGAGCGCGATGGAGATCGCGGCGAGGTAGAGGAAGGCGACGACCTCGAGGGTGGTCGCCAGCAGCGTGCGGACGTCGACCGCGCGGTCGAGGTCCGCGGCGAAGGGCAGCACCGCGACGGCGAAGGCGACCGCGGTGCCAGCCTCGATCAGCGGGTAGCGGGCCGAGATCGGCATCCGGCAGTGCCGGCAGGCGCCGCGGAGCGCGAGCCAGGACAGCACCGGCACGTTGTCGCGCTTGGCGATGCCGTTGCCGCATCCGGGGCAGCGCGACGCGGGCCGCACGACGGAGAGGCCGGCGGGCACCCGGTGCGCGACGACGTTCAGGAAGGATCCGACGACGAGGCCGAGCACGGCCGCCATCACGACGACGAGGCCGCTCACGGGTTGCTCCCGTCCGCCTTGAACGCCGCGGCGACGGCCGCGTAGTAGCTGACGGTGAAGGTGGTCGAGCCGGCCGCGAGGAACTTCGGCGGGCTGACCGTCTTCAGCAGCGGGTCGTACTCGTAGGACTTGTCGTAGCCGGTGTCGGGGAACTGCGCCGCCACGATCCCGCGGAACTTCTGGCCGATGGAGCCGTACACCTTGAGCACCCCGCGCTGCGTGCCGCGGTCGAAGTTCTGCACGCTGAAGGTGTGCGCCGTCGACAGGATCGCGGCGTCGATCTCGCGGTTCGTGTCGGTGAGGATCGGCCGGAACGGGTTCAGCAGGTCGAGCGAGTAGGACTTCATCGGGTTCCACACGATGACGCCGTTCTGACCGACGATGCCGAGCACGTTCGCCGTCCTGTCGGCGTAGACCACGTCGCCGGTGACGTAGACGTAGTTCGCCGCGGCCGCGGTCGTCTGCCCGGTCACGGTGCCCTGCAGGTACAGGTCGCCGCTGCGGCAGCCGTACGCGGGTCGCGTGGTGTCCCACTGGTCGCTCGACGTGAACGCCTTGATGGTGGCGGGCACCTCGTTCGTCCGCGGGTAGCGGATGGTGGCGCCGCCGCTCGACAGCTGCCACCCGATGCCGTCCGCCGCGGTGGTCGTGCTGCCGTTCGCGTCGACGCAGGACAGGTTCGCCGGCTTGTCGGCGCTGCTGCGGTAGTTCGGGTCGGACGAGTCGAGCGGGACCGCCTTCACGTAGAGCGCGTCGTGGTCGAGCTGGGACACGGTCGCGCCGCTCGGCGAGCCGAGCTGGGCGACCGACCCGCACCTGGTCGCGTTCGAGGTGACGCGGGTCCACGGCGAGACGACCGTCATCGTGCCGCCCGGGTTGTACGTGACCTGCGTCGGCCCGACGTAGACGCACGCGGCGTCCTGCTCCATGGTCGTGTTGGTGGGGGGCAGCGGCAGCTCGTCCGCGTGCGAGATGTTCGTCATCGAGGTCGTGCCGGTGCCCGTCGGGCAGCCGGTCCTCGACCAGAGCGGGTTGCCCGTGTAGTACGTCGTGACACGGCCCGTGAAGGTCGCCCCGCAGATCGTCATCAAGTCGTTCGAGTGCACGTCGCCCGAGATCGCGTCGTCCTTCAGGAACTTGACGGAGGCCGCCTTGCACGAGGAGGGGCGCGGGGCGCGGACGGCGCACGAGGCGGCGTCGCCGGACGTCACCGGGTCCTGCATCTCGAGGTCGGTGAAGTAGCTGTAGTCGACGAACCCGCGCACGCGCAGGTTCACGAGCAGCGTGCGGGTGCTGTCCCCTGCCGCGCCGGTGACGCGCAGCCGCACGGTGCCGGTGGTCTTGTACGCCGAGTTGTCGATCTCGTACCGGAAGCGCGAGTTGCCGCCGCTGCCGGGCACGGCGGTCCACTTCCAGTTGCTCGAGCCGGGCGCGCTGCTGGCGACGGTGCCGCCCGCGCCCATCGCCGCGTTGTAGACGTCGGGCTTCTTCACGGTCGCAGCGCTGCCCGAGGCGATCGTGAACGGGGAGAGCGCGTTGCCGTAGGCCACGTACGAGTCGTCCGCGTTCACCCGCGCCACGTACTCCTGCACCCCGGCGAACGCCGCGTCCAGCGCACTGGTCGACCGCTGCGAGGTGACCGCCTGGCGCAGCCCCGAGGAGGCCGCGGTCAGGGCGGTGCCCAGCAGCAGCACCGAGATGAAGCCGAGGACGATCACCATCACCAGCGCCACGCCGCGGTCGTCCTGCATCCGGCGGCGCATCAGCCGAGCCCTCGCGTCGGCGTCGGCGTGGGAGTCGGCGTCGGGGTCGGTGTCGGCGTCTGGGTGGCCGTCGGCGTGGGCGTCGGCGTCTTGGTCGCGGTCGGCGTCGGGGTGGGCGTCGCGGTCGCGGTCGGTGCCGGCGCGGTGGCCGTCGGCGTCGCCGTGGGCGTCGCGGTCGGCGTCGCGCTCGCGGTCGGCGCGGGCGTCAGGGTCACGCTCGGCACGGGCGTCGGCGTCGGCGTCGGCGTCTTGGTCGGCGTCGGGAGCGGCGACGGCGTGATCGACGTCGACACGTCGCGCTTGACGTTCGGCATGCTGAGCCAGGTGGTGACGACGACGTCCTGGTCGTCCGAGGTCAGCCCGGCGGAGCGGGTCGTCGTGGTGACCATGATGTAGGTGACGTCCTTGCGTCCCGAGGCGCTCAACCCGTTGCCCACGGACAGCGGGGTGCTGCTCTGGCTGTTCAGGTACTGGAAGAAGGGCGTGGGCGCGGCCATCAGGAACGGCCCCGCCATGCGCCGGGTGGTCGTGCCGCCGGTGAAGGTCCAGAAGCCGGTCGCCCCGGAGGACGTGCCGAGCTGCCGGGTCTCGGTGAGCCAGCCGACGGTCGGGTCGACGGAGTCGGCGACGAGCGAGAAGGTCACCTTCGTCGGGGTCGCCGCGGCGGTCGTCGTGTTGGAGTACGCGTAGACCGTCATCGAGTTCGACTTCGCGACCGCGATCGACGAGGGGTCGGAGGGCGCCGATGTCGTCGGGTTGTCGATGGCGACGCGGATGACGGCGCGCAGCTGGTCCATGGCGACCCCGGCCTGCCCGGTGGCCTCCCGGTCCCGTCCGGCCCAGCTGGTCAGCCGCGTGACGTTGACGAAGAAGGTGCCGACCATCGCGAGCACGATCCCCGTCACGAGCATGGTGACGATCAGCTCGACGAGCGTGAAGCCCGAGTCGTCGTCCGCGCCCTCCTCGTCGACGCGGCGACCGAACATCCCGTTCACTGCCGGCGCCTCGGGTCGAGCACGACCGTGCCGTCGGAGCCGACGGCCCAGGGCGCGTCGTTCGTCACGATCTTCAGCTGGCCGCTGCCGAGCAGCGTCGCGTTGTTGACGCTGGTGCCCGCGTAGATCCGCCACGAGCCGTAGGGCAGCCCGATCAGCCGCGGCGAGCCGTCGGAGACGAAGCCGTAGATGTAGGTGCTGGAGACGTCGCAGGACGGCGTGCCGGCCGCGGACGGCGCCTGCGTCGCCCCGACGTAGGTGCCGGCGGGCGCCGTCACCAGCACCGCCCCCATGGGCACGTAGGCGTAGGTGCTGTCCCCGGAGGCTGCGTACGCGGTCGCCCGCTGGGGCGCGCCGCTCTGCAGCTGCGTCGTCCCGACCTTGCCGGCGCCCCAGGCGGCCGGGTCGACCGCGGCGCAGGTCTTCGTGCCGTCCGGCGACTGCAGGCGTCCGGCGATCACCCCGTACCCGGCGGCGTACGGGTACCGCGGCGTGATCTTGCTCTGCGCGGCCGAGGAGTCCACCGAGATGTTGTCGCCGCTCATGAAGGTGGTGTCGAACGAGGTCGGCAGCTGCATCGAGTAGCCGGAGGGGATGCTCGCGACCGCCGGGCGGGGCTGGAAGGCGGTGCGGTAGGACGCGGCCTTCGCGTAGGGCGCGAACTGCGGCACGGTGGTCGCGCCCTTCGTGACCGAGACGGTCTTCGTCGGGGTCGCGTCCTGGTTCCCGTCGATCCAGCCGTTCTTCGACAGGGTGACGTCGTAGTTGCCGGGGGCGAGGTTGCCGGCGTAGCTGCAGCCCTCGCTGTCGGTGTCGGCGGGCTGCTGCGCGGGCGTCGTGCCGCCGGTATTCGCCTTCACGGTCACCCCGACGCCCTGCTGCGGCGCCGACTGGTCGTCCGTGATCGAGGTGACGATGCCGCCGGTCGTGTCGTTGCTCAGCCCGGCGGTGGGCGCGAGCAGGGTGTCGTCCTGCACGGGCGCGGTGTTCGCGAGCATGCCCGGCCAGGTGACGCGGACGTTGATGCGAAGGGCGAAGAGGGCGGAGCTGCCGCCGCAGGAGGCATCGACGCCGGCCTGCGTGATCCACGAGACGCCGCGCTTGACGGTGTAGGTGCGGCCGTCGACGGTCCAGGCGACCCCGGCGCGGTCCGCTGCGGTCGTGGCGGCCATGACCTTGAAGGGGTCGGCCAGGGCGCGCATCCGGTCGATCTCGCGCGAGGCGAGGTTCTGGGCGGTCACCCGGGCGCGGTCGTCCGCGGTCATCCGGGTGATGGTCGAGAGGCCGGCGACGATGCCGGTGGAGAGGATCGCGAAGACGAGCATCGCGACCATGACCTCGATGAGGGTCAGGCCCTCGTCAGAGGCGGTGCGTCGCTGATGCACTGTCTTCTCCATGGCGTCGGTGCGGGCCTGCACTGGCGCGGCGACCGGGTCGCCCCGGTCGCCGCGTGAACTTCAGTAACGGATCACCACTTCGCTTCGGTGAGCGTCGTGCAGTCGCCCGAAGCGACCGAGGTGTTGGTCGAGATGCGGAACTTCGCGTTGGTCGCGCTCACGCCGTCCACGCACCAGGTGGCAGCGGTGGTGTTGGCCGTGCCCGACTTCACCGCGTAGGTGAGCGAGGTCGTGTTGGCGCTCTTCGACCAGCCGTACTTGGTCAGGTCCACGGCAGCGACGTTCGGCGTGATCGACGTGTTGGCCGCGACGTTGCCGGTGGCGTCGATCGCTGCCGGGATGTACCCGTTGGCGTCGACCGCGTAGCCGGTGATCGCCGTCTTGGCGTTGGTCAGGTCCGACTTGGTCGAGGAGTCCTTGGCGCCGTTGGTGACGCCGAGGTAGATCGGGATCGCGATCGCGGCGAGGATGCCGATGATGATGACGACGACCAGGAGCTCGATGAGCGTGAAGCCGGCCTCGCGCTCGCGCAGAGCGTCTCGGCGGGCCTCGAGGGCGGTGGTGATGGACATGACGGGTTCGTTTCCCTCTTCAGGATGTGGAGTGGTGGTGACCCGCCGCGGATAGGCCGCGGCGATTAAAGGAAAAGATATTGAGCACTGAATTCCTTTATCAGACCCCGACCGGGGGTGTTTAGCGTGCACAATTCACCCCATTCGGCGGGGTGCATTCCTCGTCGAGGTGCTGCACTGACCGTCGTGCTCCAGCGCGATCACTCTGACGGGGGGACACGCCGCAGCGCCGGAGGGAAACGCCCCCTTTCCGGGGGCCGCACGAGGAGGACGCGCCGAGCGCGGGCGGATGCTCAGTAGTTCGCGGCGCTGAGCCCGGCGCAGTCGCCGCTCGCGACCGAGGTGCGGGTCGAGATCCGGTACCGCGCACCCGTCTCGTTCTCGCCGTCGACGCACCAGCGCGCACCGGCTCCGCTGCCGGCGGGGCGGTAGACGAGGGAGACGGTCGACGCGCTCTTCGACCAGCCGAGCGGAGCGAGCTCGGTGCCGTCGGCGTCGACGCGCCCGACCTCGTCGTCGGAGATCGCGTCCGGGATCACGTCGGCGTGGTCGATGCCGTACGCCACGACGGCCTGCTTCGCATGTGCGAGATCCGCCTGCGTCGCCGCCTTCTTCGTGCTCAGCTGCGCACCGATCAGCGTTGGGACGGCGATGGCGGCCAGTACGCCGATGACGAGGACCACGACGAGCAGCTCGACCAGGGTGAAGCCGGCGTCGCCGCGGCGGTTCGGCACTGCGGTACTCCTCGGGTGATCGAGCGGGCAGCCGGGTGAGATCGCCCGCTCGGGCGGCCTCACCCGGAGATCAGTGGACCGCCGACGCGATCGAGAAGATCGGCATGTAGAGCGCGACGACCATGCCGCCGACGACCCCGCCCAGGATCACGATCATGATCGGCTCGATGAGCGAGGTCAGCGCCGCGGCGGTCGCGTCGATCTCCTCGTCGTAGAAGTCGGCGACCCTGCCGAGCATGGTGTCGACCGAACCGGACTCCTCCCCGACCGCGATCATCTGCACGACCATCGACGGGAAGTGCTTCTCCTCGGCCAACGGGCCGGCCATGGATCCGCCGACGCGGACGGACTCGGCGACCCGGTTCGCCGTCTGCTCGATTACCCAGTTGCCCGAGGCGGCACCGACGATCTGCAGGGCCTTCAGCAGCGGAACGCCTGCGGAGGTCATGTTCGAGAGGTTCCGCGCGAAGCGGGAGACGGCGACCTTCGTCATCAGCGGTCCGAAGATCGGCACCCTCAGCAGCAGCGGGTGCGTCAGCCGTCGGAACCAGTCCTGGTTCTTCTGCGCCCGGTAGAAGGCCGCAGCCGCGATCGCGCCGACCACGCCGAGCGGCAGGATCCAGACCATGTTGTTCGACAGGTTCACCAGCAGCTGCGTCGGAGCGGGCAGCTGGCTGCCCATGCCCTCGAACATGTCCTTGAAGATCGGGACGATGAACAGCAGCATCCCGACGACGGCGAGCAGCGCGATCATCAGCACGACGACCGGGTAGGTCATCGCCGACTTGACCGTCGCGCGCAGCTTCGCCTCCTTCTCGAAGGTCGTGGCGACCGCGGCGAGCGCGATGTCGAGGAAGCCGCCGGCCTCACCGGCGCGGAGCATGCTGACCATGATCAGCGGGATGTCGCGGTGCTTCGCGAGCGCTTCCGAGAAGGACGTGCCGGTCTCGATCTCGCGACCGACGTCCTGCAGCATCGCCTTCAGCTTGGTGTTCTCGGTCTGATCCGCCACCACGGTGACCGCCCGCAGCAGCGCGAGCCCGGAGGCGGTCATGGTCGCGAGCTGCCGAGTCATGACCGCGAGGTCGTTGATCTTGAAGCCGGGGCCGAGGAAGCCGAGGTTGATCTCGCGGTTCAGGCCGGTGCCCGGCTGACGCTCGACGAGCGTGATGGGCGCGAGCCCCATCGCCGTGAGCTTCGCGACGGCGGCGCTCTCGCTCGCGACCTCGATGTTCCCCTTGACCAGCTTGCCGGCGCGGCTGCGGGCCCGGTAGTCGAACGTCTTCTGACCGGTGGACGTCTTCGCGGGCGCGGCCGCGGCAGTCGTCGCCATCAGCGGCCGCCCATGGACGACATCGAGAAGAAGTCGTTGGACGCGCCGGCGAAGCGGGGCTTGGTGATCAGCTGCCGGACGGTCTCCACGTCGTGCGCCTTGCCCTCCGCGGCCTCCTGCGTGATCGTGCCGTCGGAGGCGAGCGCGGCGAGGTGCTGGTCCATCGTCTGCATGCCGAGGTTCGAGCCGGTCTGCATCGCGCTGACGATCTGGCTGGTCTTCGCGGCGCGGATCAGGTTCGACACGGCCGGTGTGATCTTCAGCACCTCGACCGCGACCGCGCGGCCCTGGCCGCTCGCCTTCGGGACGAGCGTCTGGCAGACGACGCCCTGCAGCACGAGCGACAGCTGCATGCGCACCTGCTGCTGCTGGTGCGCCGGGAAGACGTCGATGATGCGGTCGATCGACTGCGACGCGTCGGAGGTGTGCAGGGTCGCGAACACGAGGTGGCCGGTCTCCGCGGCGGTGAGCGCCACCGAGATCGACTCGAGGTCGCGGAGCTCGCCGAGCAGGATGATGTCCGGGTCCTGCCGCAGCACGTGCTTCAGCGCCGCGCCGAAGCTCTGGGTGTCGGCGCCGACCTCGCGCTGGTTCACGAGCGCCCGCTTGCTCGAGTGCACGAACTCGATCGGGTCCTCGATCGTCATGATGTGGTCGGCCCGCGTCTCGTTCGCGCGGTCGATCAGCGCGGCGAGCGTCGTCGACTTGCCGGAGCCGGTCGGGCCGGTCACGAGCACCAGGCCGCGGGGCAGGTCCGCGAACTCGCCGATAGACGCGGGCAGGCCCAGCTGGCCGAGCGACTTGATCTCGGTCGGGATCAGACGGAAGGCGGCGCCCCAGGCGTCGCGCTGCCGATAGACGTTCACGCGGAAGCGGCTGTCCGCCGACAGCGTGTAGGCGAAGTCGAGCTCGAGGTCCTCGGCGAAGGCCCGCCGCTGCTTCTCGGTCATGGCGGCCGACAGGATCGTCTCGACCGCGTCGGCGTCCCACTCCCCCACGCCCTGGATCGGACGGAGCTCGCCGGAGACGCGCACGGCGGGGGCGCGGCCGGCGGCGATGTGCAGGTCGGAGCCGCCTCGCTCGACGACCTCCGTCAGCGCGGCGTTCAGCAGGGCGATCGGGTCGTCGTGCACGGGTCTTCCTGTCGTATCGGTGGAGCGTGTGAGCCGTGCGCCTAGACGGCGACGCGGAGGACTTCCTCGATGGAGGTGAGGCCGGCGGCGACCTTGTTCCAGCCGTCCTGCCGCAGCGAGACCATGCCCTCCCTGACGGCGGCGCGACCGATCTCGCTGGCGGAGGAACGGGCGACCGTGAGGCGCTCGACCTCCTCGGAGACCGTCATCACCTCGTGGATCGCGAGGCGGCCGCGGTAGCCGGTGTTCGCGCAGTGCGAGCAGCCGACGGGGACGAACACCTCCTCGTCCTCCTCGATCAAGAGGCCGATCTTCGCGAGGTAGTCCTCGTCGTAGTGGGTCGGCTTCTTGCACTTGTCGCAGAGCCGGCGGGCGAGGCGCTGGGCGACGACGCCGACGAGCGCGGAGCCGACCAGGTAGGGCTCGATGCCCATCTCGACGAGGCGCGTCACCGCGGACGGGGCGTCGTTCGTGTGCAGCGTCGACATGACGAGGTGGCCCGTCAGCGCGGCCTCGACCGCGATCTGCGCCGTCTCGTGGTCGCGGATCTCACCGATCAGCACGACGTCCGGGTCCGAGCGCAGGATCGAGCGGAGCGCGGACGCGAACGTCAGGCCGGCCTTCGCGTTGATCTGCACCTGGTTGATCCCCGCCATGCGGTACTCGACCGGGTCCTCGACCGTGATCACGTTCACGGACGGCTTCGCGACCTCCTGGATCGCCGTGTACAGCGTCGTCGACTTGCCGGAGCCGGTCGGGCCGGTGACGAGCAGCATCCCGTTCGGGCGCTCGTACGACGCCTTGAAGGCGTTGAGGTTGCGGCCCATCATGCCGAGCGCGCCGATCGACTTGGCGGACCCCGATGAGTCGAGGATCCGCATGACGACCTTCTCGCCGTACACGGTCGGCAGCGTCGCGACGCGGAGGTCGATCTTGCGGCCCTGGTGCAGGACGGCGATGCGGCCGTCCTGCGGGCGGCGGCGCTCGGCGATGTCGAGCTCGGCCATGATCTTCAGCCGCGAGATGACGCCGGCCTGGATCGAGGTCGGGACCGACTGCACCTCCTTCAGCACGCCGTCGATGCGGTAGCGGACGCGCAGCGCCTTCTCGCCCGGCTCGACGTGGATGTCGCTCGCGCGGTCCTGCACCGCCTGGCTGATGAGCAGGTTCACGAATCGGACGATGGGCGCGTCGTCCTCGTCCGTCGCGTCCTCGTCGAGGGAGGCGGCCTCGCTCTGGCCGCCGAGCGTGTTCGACAGGTCCGAGAGCTCGTCGTCGGCGCGGTGGTACCGGTCGATCGCGGTCGCGAGGTCCTTCGGGTCGACCGCGACGGGACGGGCGCGGCGGCGGGTCGCGGCGGAGACGTCGTCGAGGGCGAGGATGTCGCCCGGGTCGGCCATCGCGACGATCAGCGTCATGCCCTCGCGGGCGATCGGCAGCACTCGGTGCCGGCGGCAGAGGACGGCGGAGACGCTGAGGGCGGCCTCGCGGTCGATCGGGTACTCCAGGATCTCCACGAAGGGCACGCCGAAGACGTCGTTGTCCTTCGACGTGATCATGCTCATGTGTCGACTCCCGACGTCGTCCGGCGCGGTGGGAGACCGTCGTCCACCCCGTGATCCGGTTCGCTCGAGAGTAGGAAAGGGCAGCGAGGGGTCGAAAACCCCCAAGCAAGGCGCCCCAGAGCAGGGGCCAGGTGCGCGCGGCATCATCGACCGGGTGAAGTCCGCCGAGTACACGGTCCCCGGTCTGCACGTGATCGAGCACGAGGTCGAGGTGCCGCTCGACTGGGCCGCACCGGAGGGTCCGGGCATCACCGTGTTCGCGCGCGAGCTGGTCGCGCCGCACCGGCGGCGGGAGGACCTGCCCCTCGTGCTGTTCCTGCAGGGCGGTCCGGGTGGCGCCTCGCCGCGCCCCCTCGACGCCTCCGGGTGGATCCGGGTGCTGCTCGAGCGGTACCGCGTCGTGCTGCTCGACCAGCGGGGCACGGGCCGCAGCACGCCGGTCGACGCGGCCCGCATGGCGTCGATGACCGCCGAGGACGGCGCCGCCCACCTGGCCTGCTTCCGCGCCGACTCGATCGTGCGCGACGCCGAGCACCTGCGCACCGCCGTGTACGGCGGCCGGCGCTGGACGACGCTCGGGCAGAGCTACGGCGGCTGGATCACGCTGGAGTACCTGTCGAGCGCGCCCGAGGGGCTCGCCGCCTGCATGGTCACCGGCGGGCTTCCGGCGCTCCGCCCCGACGCCGCGGACCTCTACCGCCGCACGTACCCGCGCGCGCTCGCGAAGAACCTGCGGTTCGAGCGGCGGTACCCGGGCGACGTCGAGACCGTCTCGCGGATCGCGGACCTGCTGGCGGCCGAGGACGTGCGGCTGCCCGACGGCGACCGCTTCACCGTCCGGCGGTTCCAGTTCATGGGCAGCCGCTTCGGCATGCAGCACGGCTTCGAGGAGCTGCACTGGGCGCTCGACACCGCCTTCGGCTCCGACGGCGGCCTGTCCGACGCCTTCCTCGCCGAGGCGCTCGACCACACCTCGTTCGCGGTGAACCCGCTCTGGGCGGCGCTGCAGGAGGCCGCGGAGTACACCGACGACACCTCCGGTGCGACGCGCTGGGCGGCGCAGGCGGAGCACGACCGGCACCCGGAGTTCGCGGAGACCGCCCGCCCGCTGCGCTTCACCGGCGAGATGTTCTTCCCCTGGATGTTCGAGGAGATCCGGCTGCTGCGCCCCTTCGGCCCCGCCGTGGACCTTCTGCAGCGGCGCGAGGAGTGGCCGCGCCGCTACGACCTGCCGCGGCTGGCCGCGAACGAGGTGCCGGTCGCCGCGGCCGTGTACTTCGACGACCTCTACGTCGACGCGGACCTGCAGCGCGAGACCGCCGCGGCGATCGGGAACGTCACGACGTGGGTCACCGACGAGTGGGAGCACGACGGCATCGGCGCCTCCGGCGGCGAGGTCGTGCGGCACCTGCTGCGCCTGCTCGACGAGCGCGGCGGAGCGCTCGCGTGACCGGGTCGCCGCCCGGCCTGCACGTCGTCGACCGGGTGGTCGAGGTGCCGCTCGACCGCTCCGGACGCCTGCCCGGCACCCTCCGCGTGTTCGCGCGCGAGGTGACCGCCGCGCACCGCCGGCACGAGGACCTGCCGCTGCTGCTGTTCCTGCAGGGCGGCCCCGGCGGCGCATCGCCGCGTCCGCTCGACGCGTCCGGCTGGCTCGGCGCCCTGCTCGAGCGCTTCCGCGTGGTGCTGCTCGACCAGCGCGGCACCGGCCGCAGCACCCCGGTCGACGCGGCGCGGATCGCCGCGCTCGGCACCGACGGCGGCGCGTACCTGGCGTGCTTCCGGGCCGACGCGATCGTCGAGGACGCGGAGCACCTGCGCCGCACCGTCTACGGCGGGCGCCGGTGGGCGACGCTCGGCCAGAGCTACGGCGGCTTCGTCACCCTCGCCTACCTGTCCCGGCACCCGGAGGCGCTGACCGCCTGCCTCGTGACGGGCGGGCTGCCCGCGGTGCGCCCCGACGCCGTGGAGGTCTACCGGCGCACCTTCCCCGCGGTGCTCGCCGCCGGCGACCGGTACGACACGCGGTACCCGCAGGACGTCCCGGTGCTGGCCCGGATCGCGGACCGGCTGGCCGAGGACGACGTGCGGCTGCCCGACGGCGACCGGCTCACCGTGCGCCGGCTGCAGCTGATCGGCACCGACCTCGGGATGCAGCACGGCGCGGAGCGGCTGCACGCGCTGCTCGACACCGCCTGGAGCGGCGACCGCCTGTCCGACGCGTTCCTGCACCGGGTGCTGGCGCTCACCGCGTACGCCGCGAACCCGCTGTACATGGTGCTGCAGGAGGCGATCTACGGCGACGGGAGCGCGACGGGCTGGGCGGCGGAGGCCGAGCGGCGCCGGCATCCCGCCTTCGCGGAGGGCGCGCGGCCGCTGCGGCTCACGGGCGAGGCCGTGTTCTCGTGGATGTTCCGCGACATCCGCCTGCTGCGGCCGTTCGAAGCCGCGGCCGAGTCGATCGCGACGCGAAACGACTGGCCCCCGCTGCACGACCCGGACCGACTCGCCGGCAGCGCCGTGCCCGTGGCGGCCGCGGTCTACGCGGACGACCTGTTCGTGCCGCTCGAGCTGTCGCTTCGCACCGCGGCCGAGGTCGGCTCCGTCACCCCCTGGGTCACCGACGAGTGGCAGCACGACGGGCTGCGCATCAGCGGCGACCGCGTCGTGCGGCACCTGCTGCGCCTGCTCGACGAGCAGGGCGCGCTCGCGCCTCAGAGCTCGAAGGCCGCCGGCGTGTAGGTCAGCGACCAGCCGTCCCGCAGGCGCGTGACGGCGCGGTCGTAGGAGGCGAGCAGGTCCATCGTCGGCCGCACCATGGCCTGGACCTGCAGCCCCTCGTACAGCGCGATCAGCTGCTCCGCGCCGCGGGCCGGCTTCATCGTCTCCGGCTCGCGGCCGACGACCACGTCCTCGCGCAGCGCGCGCTGGACCACCACGTGGAAGCGGAGGAAGTGCTCCTGCGCCCAGAGCGCGAGCGGGTGCCCCGGCGTCGCGGCGAACCCGGGCAGCGCGGAGAGCACCCGCATCAGCGCCGGGTCGGCGAGGTTCGAGACCACGTTCGCGCGGAGGAACGCCACCGCGCCGTGGCGCTGGGCGATCGGCATCAGCGGCGTGGTCCGCTGGGTGTACCAGGTGTGGATCGTCTCGATCAGCAGATCGGGGAAGCTCGCGAACAGCTCGTCCATCTCCGTCGCGTCGCGGCCCGCGCGCTCGGCGACGGACTCCCGCGACACCTCGGAGAGCGCGTGGTCACGCAGCTCGCCGATGGTCGCGGCGATGAACGCGTAGCGCGGGTCGACGTCGGGCTCGGAGGACGTGGCGGCCTGCTCGGTGGCCGTGGACGGTGCGGTGGTCACGGGAGTATGAAGCCAGGAAACGCCCGGGCGCTGCGACCCTCAGTCCGGGGCGCACCCCGTCAGGGGCGGCACGGCGCGCAGTCGTTCCGTGCAGGCCTGACGCTCAGGGGCGACGGCGGGGCGGAGCGGGCCTCGGCGGCTGCGGCGCGCCACCGGCCGGAGGCGCGCCCTGCTCCTCCGCCTGGGCCTGGGGCTCCGCCTGGGCCTCGGGACGCGGCCGGGCCCGTGCGGCGAGCAGGCCCGCCATCACGTCGGCGGTCACGGTCGTGTTCGCCGCCGCCTCGGTGTTCGCCTCGGTCACGGCGCGGACGACCTCCGCGCGCTGGATCTTGACCCCGCGCGGTGCGTCCAGGCCGATCCGGACGCCGTCGCCGCGGACGTCGATCACCGTCACCACGATGTCGTCGCCGATCAGGACGCGCTCCCCCTTCTTGCGCGTCAGCACCAGCATGCGCCGAGCCTAGTCGGGGCGCCCGGCGCGCGGCTCAGGAGCCCGCGGTCGCGGCGACCGGCTCCTCCCACACAGGGGCGGACGCACGGGCCGGCGGGCGCGGTACCTCGTCCTCGAGTGCGTCGACCACGGCCTGGAAGACGTGCACCGCGGTGTCGCGGTACACGTGGGCGCCGTCGACGGTGGTCACCTCGCTGAGCACCACAGGGGCGGGCTCCGCGACGCGCACGCGGTGTCCGGACCGGGCGATGCGCTCCAGCAGGCGGTTGATCTGCCGGGCCCTGGCGCGGCCCAGCACCGCCATCGGCTGGCGCCCGATCAGCGCGGGCACCCCGACGAGGACGACCCCGGCGTCGGAGGTCGCCCGCACCCGGCGGATCAGGCCCCCGACGCCGAGCATCCAGCGCGTGCGGAGCAGCGTGCGGGTCGCCTCGATGAACAGCGGCGTCCAGAGGACCAGGTCGAAGCCGGCCGCGCCGCCCGGGCCGAGGGAGGCGCCGAGCCGGAGCAGACCCACGTCGACGCCGGCGCGGTTCACGAGCTCGACCCCGCGGCCGGTGCGGCGATGCAGGAGCCGCGCGACAGCGCCGTCGAGCGCGTCCCGCCGGTCGGTCACCCCGAAGCCGACGGCGTACTCCCCACCGACCGTGAGCACGCGGATCGGGTTCGGTCCGGGGATCGCGAGCACGGTCGCCGCGGGCACCTGCTGGCGCCTCGGGACCTCGACGAGGTCGACCCCCTCGCTGCGGAGGCGACTGCGAGAACGCAGACGCAGCAGGACGCGCTGCCAGCGCCCGAGACGCCGGCCTCCGTCGGCGTCGTCGCTGCGCGCGCCGTCCGTCGGCGCCTCCGACCGCTCGGGGGCCGCCTCGTCGCGCCCGGCGTCCAGCTCGATCTCGACCTGCGCCGCGAACGCCTCCAGCTCGGGCAGCCGCGCCTCGTGTCCCGCCTCGCCGTTGAAGACGCAGAGGGTGCCGATCACCGAGCCGTCGGCGGCGTGCAGCGCGACACCACCGTAGGAGCGGAGCCCCCTCAGCATCGGGCGCCCGGCGGTCCTCGGGTCGGTGGCGAGATCGGCGACGACGACGGCCCCCGCCGCCATGGCGAGCGCTCCGATCGACCGGTCGAGCCGCTCGCTGCGGGACGCGACGCCTGCCGACGCCGCCACGAGGCGGAGCCGATCCCCGTCGATCAGACGGACGGCGGCGAAGTCGGCGTCGAGCGTCCGGCGCGCGCGGTCTGCGATGGCCTCGAGCCGCTTCCGCGACCGGTCTCCGATCAGGTCCCGCTCGTCGCCGTCCTCGACGCCCTGGTCGGCGACCCTCGTGATCGCCTTGCGCAGCACGGGGTCCAGCCGCTCGGCGAGCGCCGCCGCCCAGTGGTCGTAGGCGTCGGGCGACCCGAAAGGCCGGTCGTGCCGCAGCCCGACGCCGGGCAGGTCCACGAAGAAGGCGGCGGGGTGCGCGGCGACCAGCTGCCGGGTCGCCTGGTTGAGGCGCTCCGCGTGCCGGGCGAGCAGCGGCATCAGCATCCCGCGGTGCGCGGAGAACGACTGCAGGGGCGGGATCCCGGCGACCGCGATCGGCACGGGAAGCGGCCAGACCTTGACGTCCTCGATGGTGGACAGCAGCAGTCCGAGTCCTCGCCGCCAGACGGTGGGCGGGGTGAGGCGGAGCGCGTCGCTGACGCCGAAGGCGAGGACGTAGGCGTCCCAGTCCCCCTCCGAGCGCGCACGAGCCAACGCCGCAGCCCGTTCCAGCCCCGCACCGTGCTGACGGACGAGCTCCACGTCGACCGGTCGGCCGAGTCGCGCCTGGAGGTGTCGCTGCAGCGCACCGACGAGCGCGAGCCCGTAGGTGGAGACGCCCTTCCCGGATGCGACCCCGGAGCCGAGCAGGAGCACGCGGAGGGCGTCGGGCGCGCCGCTCGATGCGGAGGGCTCGTCGCGCGCCACGACGCCGGGCGCCGCCAGGACCCGGTGGTACTGCAGTACAGCGATGCGCTGCAGCAGGTGGTGGAGCACGGCGGCCTTCCGGTCGGATGCGCGACGGTACCGACCACGGCACCCCGCGCAGCAGCACCCGAACGGGGCGACCCGCGGCGCAGCAGCGGGCGCGGGTGGTCTCGAGGCTCCTCCGTCGCGCCTCGACCGGCGGGGCCCCCGCCGGTCGAGGTGCGAGCGCAGCGAGCCTCGAGACCACCCCGGCCAGCGGGTGCAGCACGGCTCCGGGCTGCTAGCCCGCCAGCTGGCGCCAGGCTTCGGGCAGGCCGATCGTCTCGAGTGCCGCCGGCGACGTGCCGCGGGTGGCGCGGACGCTCGCGACCGCGTCGACCTGCAGGCGGCCGCGCAGGCGACCGGTCCAGTCGAGGGTGTGGTCGGGGTCGCGCTGCGCGTCCACCACCAGCCACGCCTGGTCGGAGTCGATCGACAGCAGGCCGGCGTGCCGCGGGTCGTCGAGGTCGATCGGCCCCTCCCCCAGCCCGTAGGCGACGATCACCGGCTGCTCGCTGCGCACCCCGTAGGCGCGCGCCGCGACCGCGCCGCGACGGTCGTCGACCCGGCGGCGGGTGTTGCCCTCCACCTCGCCGCCGTCGCAGACGTAGCCGCGCTGCAGCCGGTCGCGGACCGCTCGGGCGACGTGCACGGCGTCGTCGCCGAGCCCGACCAGCAGCAGCAGGTCGCCCGCCCGCGTGCGCTGCGGCGGCGGAGCGCCGGGCGTCGTCCTGCCGACGCGGGAGCGCGGGGTCGGGGTCGCCCACACGTACTCGCGCTCCGCCGCGAGCGCCTCCGCGGCCTCCTCGAGGGTCGGCGGCGTGATGACAGGGGCGGCCGTGGGCTTCGCCGGCACGGGCAGCCGGGCCGGGGCGCCGGACTCCGCGGCCTCGAGCGCGCGCAGCACCCGGTCCGGCGGCACGACGCGGGAGGGCGCGGTCGGGGTCGCCTTCAGCACCACGGGCTCCGGACGGCGGGCCTCCTGCCGACGCGCCGGCCGCGCGGGGGTGCCGCCGGGCTCCGTGGACGGCTCGACGTCGATGCGCAGCGAGTCGAGCACGCTCGCGAAGTCGCCGCCCTGCGTCGACAGCGACGCCTCGGCCGGCCGGCGCGCGGCCGGGTCGGCGCCGTGCAGGTGCGCGGGCCCGAGGTCCTGCGCGTCCGCGTCGTCGAGCAGCGCCGCGAGGCCCACCCGGGAGCGCATCGAGAACTCGTGCGCGCCCTCCGGCGCCGCGCGGTCCGGCAGCTCCACGACGACGTCGATCACTCGGCGCCCGAACAGCCCGCCGATGCCGCCGACGACCGACTCCTCGGTGTCGACGATGCGGGCGTCGGGCCCGTACTCCTTCGCGACCCTGGCGGCGAGGCCGGTCAGGGTCGGCTTCTCAAGCCGGAATCGAATCGAGGGCACGGACCACTCCCACGGTCTCGATGGTCACGTCGGCCGACGTGACCTCCTGGTACGACAGCACGGGCAGCCCGTTCGTCTGCGGGGCGACGAGCCGCCGCACCGCGGGCCGCAGCGCGGGCGCGCAGACGAGCACCGGCGACCAGCCGCGCACCTCCGCGTTCTGCACCGCCTGCCGGAGCGACTCGACGACCTGCGTCATCCGCTCCGGGGTCATGAGGATCTGCGTGCCGACCTCGGACGGCCGCAGGCCCTCGAGCATCGACTGCTCGAGCACCGGGTCGATCATCACGACGCGGAGCGTCCGCTCGTCGAGGTGCGGGGCGACCAGCACGGGGCCGAGCGCCGACCGGGCGGCCTCGATCAGCCCCTCCGGATCGGTCGAGACCTTCGCACGCAGCGTGAGCGCCTCGTAGATGCGGGGCAGGTCGTTGATCGGCACCTTCTCGGCGAGCAGGCCCTGCAGCACCCGGTGCACCTCCGCGAGGGTCATCAGCCCGGGGATCAGCTCCTCCACGACCGCGGGGCTGACCCGCTTGACCCCCTCCGTGAGCACGCGCACGTCCTCGCGGGACAGCAGGCGCCCCGCGTGGTCCGTGATCACGGCCGACAGGTGGGTGACGAGCACGGAGCCGCGGTCGATCACGGTGGCGCCGGTGATCTCGGCGGAGTGCCGCAGCTCGGCCGGGATCCACTTGCCCGCCAGCTGGAACACCGGCTCGATCGTCGGGGTGCCGGGCAGGCCGTCGAGCATGTCGCCGAGCGCGAGCACCTTGCCGGCGGGCGCGATCCCGCGGCCCGTCTCGACGCCCGCGACGCGGATGACGTAGGTCGACGGCGGCAGGTCGACGCTGTCGCGGGTGCGCACGGGCGGCACGACGACGCCGTACTCCATCGCGATGCGGCGCCGCAGCGACTTCACGCGGGCGAGCAGGTCGTCGCTGACGCCCGAGACGAGGTCGACGAGGTCCGGCGCCAGCTGCACCTCGAGGGCGTGGACGCGCATCTGCTCCATCAGCTCCTCGGGGCTGTCCGACGGCGCCGTCTGCTGCTCGACCGCCGCGGCCTGCGCGTCGGCGGCGGTCTTCGCGTCCTCCGCCTTCTTCATGCGCCACGCGGCGACGAGCAGGGTGCCGCCGACGAGCAGGAAGGGGATGATCGGCATGCCCGGGATCAGCGCCATCAGGATCGCGGCGACGCCGGTGATCGTCAGCGCGAGGCGGGACTGCGTCAGCTGCGCGCCCGCGTCGCGGCCGAGCTCGGAGTCCGAGTTCGAGCGGGTGACGATCATGCCGGTGGACACGGCCATGAGCAGTGCCGGGATCTGCGCGGTCAGGCCGTCGCCGATCGTCAGCAGCGTGTAGCGGTTCACCGCCTCGACGACGGGCATGCCCTGCATGAGGACGCCCATCGCGATGCCGCCGACGATGTTCACGAGCACGATCACGATGCCCGCGATCGCGTCGCCCTTCACGAACTTGCTGGCGCCGTCCATCGCGCCGTAGAAGTCGGCCTCGGCGCTGACCTCGCGGCGGCGCTGCCGGGCCTCCTCCTCGGTGATGAGGCCGGCGTTCAGGTCCGCGTCGATCGCCATCTGCTTGCCGGGCATCGCGTCGAGGGTGAAGCGCGCGCCGACCTCGGCGACGCGCTCCGCGCCCTTCGTGACGACGATGAACTGGATGACGACGAGGATCAGGAAGACGACGGCGCCGATGATGATCGAACCGCCGACCGCGACGGACCCGAACGCGTGGATGACCTCGCCGGCGTAGCCCTGACCGAGCACGAGGCGGGTCGACGCGACGTTGAGACCGAGGCGGAACAGCGTCGCGATCAGCAGCAGCGAGGGGAAGACGCTGAAGTCGAGCGGCTTCCTCGCGAACATCGTCGTCAGCAGGATCACGAGCGCGAACAGGATGTTCACGACGATCAGCAGGTCGAGCAGGAAGGCCGGGATCGGCACGACCAGCAGCATGATGATCGCGACGAGGCCGAGCGGCACCGCGATCGCGGTCAGGGTGCGGGCGAGCTCAGGACGTCGCACTGCTCCCCCTCACGGCATCCGCGCCGGCGGGCGCCGGACGCCCCCATCCTGGGCGCCACCCGTCCGCGGGGGCCGTCGCGCCACACCCCCCGCTCGGGGGTCGTCGCGCAGCAGGCCGCCTGCGCGGGCCCCCTCCGACGGGAGGAGCGCCGCCTGCAGCCGATGCGACCCTCCGTGCAGGCGCCGCGTGTTCCGGGGCCCCGGGCACCGCGGTGCCGCAGCGTCGCCGCGTGACCTCCGTCCTCCTCGCCGCCGTCGCCGAGCTCGGCGCGGCGCAGCACCTGCCGAGCATCGCGGAGGCGCTCCTCGCCCGCGGGCACCGGGTCTCGGTCGTGTCCGGGGAGGTCGCCCGACGGCACCTCGCCCATCTCGACGTCGAGTTCCACGCGGCGCCGGAGCCGCCGCGGCCCGAGCTGCTGCAGACCCTGCCGCCGATGCTCCAGCGCGCCCGGCAGGTCTACGCCCGGGTGCAGCAGATGGTCATCGATCCGCTGCCGCAGCAGTGGCCGGTCGTCCGCCGGGTGCTGGAGGACGCCGCGGTCGACGTGGTCGTCACCGACCCGCTCTTCACCGCCGCTGCCGGGCTCTGCTTCACCCCGCGCGAGCAGCGCCCCCCCGGTCGTCCTCGTCGGCTTCTACCCGCCCTGGATCCCCGACCCGGCGCTCGCGCCGTACGGCCTCGGCGCGGCGCCGATCGACGCCGGCATGGGCGGGCACCTGCTCGGCGCCGCGCTCGAGCTGGCGGCGGCGCCGGCCTACTCCGCCCTGACGCGCGCCTACAACCGGCAGATCGAGCGGACCTTCGGCGTCCGGCTGCGCGGCGACCTCCGCGCCTCGCCGCGCCACGGCGACGCCTGGGTGCAGCTCACCGTGCCACGGTTCGAGTACCCGCGCACGGCGCTGCCCCGCGAGCTCCGGTTCATCGGACCGCTGCGACCGCCCGCGAGCGACCCGGTGCCCGAGTGGTGGGACCCCCGCCGCGAGCCGCCGGTCGTCGCGGTCCGCGCCGACGGCGCCACGGCGCTCCGGGACCTCGTGCTGCCGACGATCCGCGCGTTCGGCGGCGCCGAGGAGACGGTCGTCATCGCCGGCACCGCGAGGTGCGAGGTGGAGGCGGTGCACGACGGGCCGCTGCCCGGGAACGTCCACTTCGAGGAGCGCATGCCCTGGTCCCGGCTCATCGCCCGGCGCAGCGTCGTCGTGTCCGACGGGGACTACCTGCACAGCCAGCACGCGCTGCGCTTCGGGATCCCCCTCGTCACCGCCGGCACGCTCGAGACCGATGTGGAGACCGCTGCACGGGTCGCCTGGTCGGGCGCCGGGGTGAACCTCCGGCAGCGCCGCCCGTCACCCGACGACCTCCGCGAGGCCGTGCTGCGCATCCGCGAGGACGACGCGTACCGGCTCGCGGCGGCGCGCATCGCCGCGCAGATCGCGACGACCGACGCGGAGGGCGCCATCTGCGCGCTCGTCGAGGAGCACGCCGCGGCGCGGATCTGAACGGCGGCCGATGGACCCCGCAGGCGCCGCGGCGTAGCGTCCTCGGGCGGACGGGCGGCGCCCGATACGGGGGTCGCGGGTGACGGATGCACGACGCCGCGCGCTCGCGCTCGGCGCGCTCGCGATCTCGACGTTCACCTACGTCACGACCGAGACGCTACCGATCGGCGTCCTGCCCGGCATCGCCCGCGGGTTCGACGTCGACACCGCGACCGTCGGGCTGCTCGTCGGCGCCTACGCGCTCGTCGTCGTGCTCGCCACGGTGCCCCTCGCCCGGCTCACGGCCCGCGTGCCGCGCCGGGCGCAGCTGCTGCTGCTCCTGACGCTGCTGGTCGTCGCGAACCTCGGCAGCGCGCTCGCCCCGGCGTTCGGCCTCCTCGTCGCCGCCCGGGTGGTCGCCGCGCTCAGCCACGCGCTGTTCTGGGCCGTCGTCGGGCCGACCGCCGCCTCCCTCGCCCGGCCCGGCGCGCGGGGCCGGGCCCTCGCCGCCGTGTACGCGGGCCAGTCGATCGGCGTGGTCCTCGGGGTCCCGCTCGGCACGCTGCTCGGCGAGGTCGTCGACTGGCGCGCCGCATTCGGCGGGGCGGCCGCGCTGGGGCTGGTCGCGCTCGCAGTCGCGGCGGCGACGCTGCCGCACGTCAGCCGCGCGGACGACGTCGCCTCCACCGGCTCCGAGCCGAGCGGCCCGCGCTACGCGGTCCTCGTCGGCACGACCGTGCTCGTCGCGACCGGGGCGCTGCTCGCCTTCACCTACGTCACGCCGTTCCTCATCGACGTCACCGGCGTGCCGCCGACCGCGGTCAGCGCCGTCCTCCTGGTGCGGGGTGCGGCGGGGCTCGTCGCCGTGCTCGTCTCCGGCCGCTTCATCGACCGGCACCCGCGCCGCGTCATGCTGACCGCGACGGGCCTCCTCGTCGTCGGCCTCTCGGTGCAGTGCCTGGGCCGGGAGCAGGCGCTCGTCGCGACCGCGGGCCTCGCCCTCGTCGCCGCCGGGATGTCGGCGTTCACGACGGGGCTGAGCACGCGGGTGCTGACGGTCGCCCCGGGCTCCACCGACGTCGCCGCGGGCGGCACCTCGACGGCGTTCAACGTCGGCATCATGGCGGGTTCGTCGACGGGCGGCGCGCTGCTGGCGGTCGTGGGCCTCGCCGGGCTCCCGCTCGTCGGCGTCGCCTTCACGGGCGCGGCGCTGCTGCTGCTCGCCGCCGAACCGCGGCTCGTCCGCGGCCGCAGACCCGTCCCGGCCTGATCCCTCGCGGATCCGCGAGGACCGGGAGGGTCAGGAGGCGAGGCGGTGCACCCCGAGCGCGGCGCCGCGCCGCTTCAGGGACATGACGAACGCGAGCACGCGGGCGACCTGCGTGTAGAGCTCCTCCGGGATCTCCTGCCCGACGTCGCACGCCTTGTACAGCGCGCGGGCGAGCGGGATGTCCTGCACCATCGGCACCCGGTGCTCCGAGGCCTTCTCGCGGATGCGGGCGGCGACCTCGCCCGCGCCCTTCGCGATCACCCGCGGCGCGGCCTTGCCCGGCTCGTACTTCAGCGCGACGGCGACGTGCGTCGGGTTCAGCATCACGACGTCGGCGCCGCCGATCGCGGCCATCATCCGGTTGCGCGACATCGCGATCTGCCGGCTGCGGCGCTGCTGCCGGATGTGGGGGTCGCCCTCGGTGCTCTTCGCCTCGTCCTTGACCTCCTGCCGCGTCATCATCGTGTGCTTGCGGTTGCGCTGCACGACGACGAGCACGTCGACCGCGCCGAGCGCGATGCCCGCGACGATGGCCGCCTGCAGGATCGTGCCGACGACGCCGGAGGCCGCGTCGACGACGGCGGAGACCGGCAGCGCGCCCGAGGCCGCGAGCAGCGGCAGCGCGCCCTGGATCGCGGCCCAGAGCGCGATGCCGACGACGCCGGTCTTCAGGAGCGCCTTCGCGCCCTCCCAGAGCGCCTGCTTGCCGACCAGGCGCCCCGCGCCCTTGACCACGTCGAACTGCTCGAACTTCGCCTTCAGCTTCTTCGTGCGGATGCCGCCGGAGGCGAGCGAGCCCGCGATGGCACCGACGACCGACGCCGCGAGCAGCGGGGCGACGACGCCGGGGATCACCGCGAAGGCGGCCGTGAACGTGTCCTGCGCGCGCTCCGCGGTCGGGTCGAGGATCACGGCCCGCAGCCCGAGCACCAGGTCGGTGGTCGCCTTCGACCCGGCGCCGACGACGATCGGCAGGGTCAGCGCCGCCGCGGCCATCGACATCCAGCCCGCCATGTCGCGGGACGACTGCAGGCGACCCTCCTTGCGGGCCTCCTCCATCCGCTTCGGGGTGGCCTGCTCGGTCCTTTCGCCGGAGGGTTCGTCCGCCATCAGTCACCTCCCCGGGAGCCCAGCAGCAGGACTTGCGCCCCGCAGCAGGAGATGCGCCGGGCCGATGTCCTGCCGCAGGGCCGACGTCCTGCTGCAGGGATCGACGCCGAGGGCGACCCGCCGTTCACGTGACCGCCCCCATCAGCGCGAGGGCGTCGTCGACCAGGGCGGTGACGATGCGCGGGAGCGCGAGGAAGATCGACCCGGCCGCGAGCAGGGTGATGAGGATCTTCAGCGGGAAGCCGAGCGAGAAGGCGTTCAGCGCCGGTGCGACGCGGGTGAGCAGGCCGAGGCCGACGTCGGCGAGGAACAGCACGACCACGATCGGGCCCGCGATCTGCACGGCGGAGAGGAACAGCTGGCCGACCCCCGGCAGCAGCAGGCGGCCGACGTCCCGGTCGAACAGCCCCGTGACCGGCAGCGCCTCGAAGGTGCGGAACAGCCCGCCGAGCACCAGCTCCGCTCCCCCGCTGACGAACAGCAGCCCGAGCGCGACCATCTGCATCAGGCGCGTCATCTGCGCGCCGTTCACGTTCATCATCGGGTCGAACGCCTGGCTCAGCTGGAAGCCCGCGAACAGGTCGATGAGGCTTCCGGCGGACTGGATCGCGGAGAACACGACGAGCACCAGGAAGCCGAGCAGCGCCCCGGTGACCAGCTGGCTGATCAGCGCGAGCACGAACGCGCCCGTCTCCAGCTGCGCGGACATGCCCTGCGCGGCGTGCGGCGCCACGAGGATCGACAGCGCGACGGCGAGCATCGCCTTGATCCGCAGCGGGATCGCGCTGAACGAGAACGGCGGCGCGAGCACGAGGAAGGCCGTGATCCGCACCGCCGCGAGCATCGCCGCCTCGATGAAGGCGCCGTTCAGGCCGATCGTGCCGAGCGTGCCCATCAGCCGCGGCTCACTTCGAGTCGAGGTACGTCGGCAGCAGCTCGAACAGCTGGTGCGTGAACGTCACCGCCTCGCTGATCATCCAGTGGCCGCAGACGATCAGCGCGATGGCGACGGCGATCGCCTTCGGCACGAACGAGAGCGTCGCCTCCTGGATCTGCGTGATCGACTGGAAGACGCTGATCGCGAAGCCGACGACGAGCGCGGTGACGAGCAGCGGCGCGGACAGCTCCGCGGCGAGGATCAGCGCCCGCAGCGCGAGGTCGACGACCATGCTCTCGCTCATGACACTGCCTGGCTCATCGGTCGCGCCTCACGTGTTGTAGCTCTGCACGAGCGACGTGATGATCAGGCCCCAGCCGTCGACGAGGACGAAGAGCAGGATCTTGAACGGCAGCGCGATCATCGTCGGCGGCAGCATCATCATGCCCATCGCCATCAGGCCGGACGAGACGACCAGGTCGATGACGAGGAACGGCACGAAGATGACCAGGCCGATGATGAAGGCGGCTCGCAGCTCGGACAGCATGAAGGCCGGCACCACCGTGAAGAACGGCGTGGAGGCGGCGTTCGCAGGGTTCGGCTGGTGCGCGGCCCGCGTCATCAGCGCGATGTCGCTCTCGCGGGTGTGCTGCAGCATGAAGTGCTGCAGGGGTCCCGCGGCGCGGGCGATCGCGTCGCCGAACTCGAGGTTCCCGTCGAGGAACGGTGTCAGCGCCTCCTTGTTCACCTGGTCGAGCACCGGCCACATGATGAAGAGGGAGAGGAACAGCGCGAGCCCGGCGAGCACCTGGTTCGGCGGGATCGTGTTCAGCCCGAGCGCGTTCCGCGTCATCGCGAGGACCACGAAGATCTTCGTGAACGACGACATCATCAGCAGCAGCGCGGGCGCGATCGACAGCAGGGTGATCGCGATGAGCACCGTGATCGAGTCGTTCGGCGCGTTGTTCGGGCCGCTGATCTTCACGGTGACCCCGCCGGTCGGGCTCGGCGTCGGCACCGACGGGTTCGTCGGCATCGGCGCCGCTGACGCCGCCTGCGGAGCGACGAGCACGAGCCAGGCGATCGCGAGCAGCGCGAAGGCGACGAGGGCGAGCTGCGGCGCGTGGTCGCGCAGCCACCGGCGCGCGGAGGGCTGCGAGGACCGCGCGACGGGCGCGGCGGCGCTCACCGCGCCCGTCGCAGCGCGTCGCGGGTCTGCTTCCACGTCGCGGGAGACAGCACGGAGCCGGCGAGCGGGCCGCCCTGCGCCTGCGTGCGCCGCTGCTCGGCCTCGCGGAGCGCGCGCCGGGTGGCCGGCACGGGGGCGTCGGCGCGGGTGATCGCGAGGGTCTGGGTCACGGGTCCGTGCGGTGCGTCGGCGGCGCCGTGCACCAGCACGGGCACGTCACCGGTCGAGATGGTGACGGTCCGCAGCTCCTGCTCGAACCGCGCGACGGTGACCGGCTGGGTGGAGACCAGGCGCGGCTCGACCGCGTCGGGCGCGGCGCCCAGGGTGTCGAGCACCGTCACCGCGTGCTCCGTGACGCCGAGCAGGTAGCGGCGCCCGCCCGCCTCCACGACCGCCACGCCCGCCTTGGCGCCGAGGCCCTGCCGGGCGACGACGGCGATCTGCCGCTCCCGGCCGGAGCCGCCCAGCTGCCGCTTGGTCACCCAGCGGTGCAGCAGCAGCAGCGCGCCGAAGACGGCGCCGAGGCCGACGACGACGCGCAGCGCCAGGATCACGGTGTCGAAGTCCACCGGCCGCCCCTCAGCCGCCGTCCGCGGTGTCGAGCACCTCGGTGACCCGGACCGCGAACCGTCGGTCGACGACCACGATCTCGCCGTGGGCGATCATCCGGCCGTTCAGGAACACGTCCGCCTCGCTGCCGACCGCGCGGTCCAGCTCGATGACGGTGCCGGGCTGCGCGTCGAGCAGCTCCTGCACCGACACGACGGCGCGGCCGATCTCCACCGACAGCGTCATCTGCACCGTGCTGATGCGGCCGAGCCGGCTCGAGACGTCGCGGAAGCCGCGGGGCGGAGCGGGGGTCCGGAGCGCCACGGCGAACCAGCCGGCGACGCCCTCCTCCCCGATCAGGTCGAAGACGACGGCGTCCGCGGACTGGAACAGGCTGGCCGGGACCCCGTCGGCGGCGTCGCCCAGCTGCCCCCCGCCGATGACGTCGGTCGCGGCCTCGAGCGCCGGGCGGAGCACGTCGCCGAGGCGCACGCGGTCCCCGCCGCCGCCCGCCGCGATCAGCTCGGTGCGGTCGAGCAGGATGACCGCGAGGTCCGCGGAGCGCGGGCCCACGTATGTCGCGGACACGCCCGACTCGAGCACCTGCATCGGCACGGGGTCGCTGCCGTGCGGCTGCGCGAGCAGCGGTGCGCCGGGCAGGTTGGCGACGAGGGCGTCGGCGACCGCCGCCTCGTCGGTGGCGCGGCCGGTGGCGGTGAGGCTCATTCGGGGCTCCCTCCGTCGGACTCGACGACGATGCAGGCGAGCCGGTCGCCGTTGCTGCCGACCGCGACGCGCAGCACGGGCGCGCCGTCGGCCTCGACGACGAGCGGGTGGTGCGCGAGGTGCGCGAGCGGGATGAGGTCCCCGACCGCGAGGTCGAGGACGGTCGACGGTCCGACGGGCGTCTCGTCGAAGCGGAGCGCGACCTCGATCGGCGCGACGGCGAGATGCCGGCTGAGCAGCGCCTGCACCTCCGCCGCGTCCTGCTTGGGCGCGACCGCGCCCAGCGCCTCGAGCGCGAGCGGGACGGGGATCGCGAGGCCGAGCCGCCCGCGCTCCCCGCGGCGGAGCGTTCCGACGACGACGGTGACGGCCAGCTCGTCCGGGTCGCAGACCGCCCCGGCGCCCGCGCCGAACGACTCCACGACGGCCCGCGGCAGCAGGCCGTCGGTGGCGTCGTGCAGCTCGGCGAGGTGCTCGTCGACGACCCGCCAGGCGAGCGCGCGCTCGATCGCGGAGAGCGGAGTGTCGAGATCGAGCGCGGCCCCGGACGCGCCGATCATGCGCGCCGCCCAGTAGCGGGCCTCGGCGAGCGGCACCCGGTAGACCACGCGGTGGTCGCCCGCGTGCGCGACGGCCTCGAGCGCCGGCGGGCCCTCGGGAGCGAGGAACGCGGCGTGCGTCTGGACGCGGGACGGCGCGGTCGCGACGTCGACGACCGCACGCGTCTTCGCGGTGATCTGCGTGCCGACCTGCCGGCCCCACGCCTCCAGCGCCGAATCGAGGCGGTCGCGGGCGTCGGCCGACAGCAGCTCCGGGCTCGCGAAGTCGTACGGCTGCACGTCGAGCACGGAGCCGGGTGCATGCACCCGTCCGCCCGCGGTCGATCGTGTCGTCACGCTCGTATGGTGCTAGGCGCCCCCCGATCCGGGGGTGCGCCACTCCGTCTTTCTCGGAGTGCCCGCGCCGCGACCGGCTTCGCCGGCCCCGTCACGGCCCCTGCGGCTCCGCTGGCGCTCCGCCGCGGCCTCTCGGCGGCATGAGCCGCCGGGGCGCTCACGCGCCCTTCTCGCTCCTGCTGTGCGTCCCTGCCGCGACCCGCGCTGTTCTTCTCGGAGCGCCCTTCTCGCTTCTGCTGGGCGGCCCCTGGTCAGTGGCCGGAGGACTTCGTCTCCACGTGGGACGCGTCCTTCGCCGGGGCGGAGTCGTGACCGCTCGAGCTCGCTCCCTGACCGCTCGAAGCCGCTTCGCCGTGCCCGCTCGAGGAGGACGAGCCGTGGTCGCTCGAGCTCGTCGCGCCGTGGTCGCTCGACGAGGACTCGCCGTGGCCGCCCGACGACGACTTCCCGTGCCCGCCCGAGGAGGACTCGCCGTGCCCCGACGAGGAGGCGGTCGACGTCTCCGCTGCAGGCACGCTCGCGACCTGCACCGTGTGCAGCACGATGTCGACGCGGCGGTTGTGCTCGATCGCCTTCTGCGACGTGCCCTTCTTCGCGTGCTCCGACCCGAAGGAGACGACCGAGACGTTCGCCGGATCGACCGCGTCGTGCGACGTCAGCCACGCCCGCACGCTGTTCGCCCGCGCGCTCGCCAGGTTCCAGTCGTCGCCCCACCGGCCCGCCGAGCCGCGCGGGTCCGCGTGGCCCTCGATGGTGACCTCGCCCGCGTGCTTCTCGAGCGTCGGCGACAGCTTCTTCAGCACCGACAGCGCGTTCCTCGACAGGTCCGCGTCGTTGCCCTCGAAGTACGTGCTCGAGCCGACCAGCGAGATCGTGATCGAGTTCGTGCCCGTCTGCACCTTCACCTTCGCGCCGAGCCCCGCGGCCTTCAGCTCGTCGGTGATCTCCTTCGAGACCTGCATCAGCGCGATGGTGCTGTTCGAGAAGCCGGCGCCGTCCTTCGAGACGAACTGCTTCGGCACGATCGCCTTGTTCTCGTCGAGCTTCGCCGTCTTCGTCACCCCGAAGCCCGTCGCGAGCGAGTTCTTCAGCTCGTCGAACTTCTTCTGGTCGACCGTCGACATCGCGTACAGCACGATGAACAGCGCCATCAGCACCGTGATCATGTCCGCGTAGGACACGAGCCAGCGCTCGTCGACGTGGTGCTCCTCGTGAGCGTGCTTCTTGCGCCGCCCCGACACGTCAGGCCGCCGCTTCGGCCGGGGCGCCCTTCGCCTTCGCGCCGCCCTTCGCCGCACCCTTGGCCGCCGCCTTCGGGCGGTCGCCGACGGGCAGCATCGCCGTGAGCTTGTCGTTCAGCGCACGCGGCTGCACGCCCTCCTGGATCGCGAGGACGCCCTCGGTCAGCACCGTGAGGCGCTCCGACTGCAGGTCGGTCATCTTGCCGATGCGGCCGCCGATCGGCAGCCAGATCAGGTTCGCCGACAGGACGCCCCACAGGGTCGCGACGAACGCGGCGGCGATGGAGTGGCCGAGGCTGGACGGGTCGTCGAGGTTCTCGAGCACGTGCGTCAGCGAGACGACCGTGCCGAGGATGCCGACGGTCGGCGCGTAGCCGCCGAGCGCCGCGTAGAACTTCGCCGCGGACCGGCCGCCCTTCTCCGCGGCTGCGGCCTCGTCCTCGAGCAGGGTGCGGAGGTCGTCCGGGTCCATGCCGTCGGCGACGTTCTGCAGCGCCGTCTTCAGGAACGGGTCCTTGATCTCGGCCGCCTTCGCCTCGAGGGCGAGCAGGCCGTCCTTCCGCGCGAGCTCCGCGAGCTCGACGAGCTGCGCGACGTCCTTGCCCGGCTTCAGGTTCTTGTAGAGCATCGCCTTCGGGATCATCGCGAGGGACGCGATGGAGTCCGGCAGCGTGGTCGACGCGATGGCCGCGCCGATCGCCCCGCCGAAGACGAGGATCATCGGCGCCGGCAGGATGAGGCTCATCGGGTTCGCGCCCTCCATGAGGGCCATCACGATGAGCGCGCCGATGGCGACGACGATGCCGCCGAGGGTCGCCGGATCCATCAGATCCTGCCGATCGGGCGGGTCGGAGCCTTGGCGCCGTCGACCACGCCGAAACGGCGCGTTCCCCTCGACGGCGCAGGAACGGCGGCTGGAGCGTCGAAGTGCATCGAGTGCGCGAGCGCGATGACGCGCGCACGGTAGTGCGCGATCTCGTCGATGACCTCGTCGACCGTCTCGGTCACGATGAACGTGGTCCCGTCGACGAGCACGACCGACGTGTCCGGCGACTCCTGGATCCGTTCGACCAGATCCGGATTCACGGCGAACGTCGTGCCGTTCAGGCGCGTCAGCTGAATCACGTCTTCCCCCATCCGTGGGACCGGCACGGCGCCATCCGTGGCACCGCTTCCGCCGTCAGGAACGACAATCGGCCGCCGACGGTGTCCCGTCAGGCGGCCGATGTCCCCACTTCGCGGCGGGGTTTCATCTCGTAGGCAGATCTCGCGATTCGGTCCAGATCTGCCTACGAAATGAAACGGGATCAGCGCTTCAGCTGGGTGAGCTCCTGCAGGATCTCGTCCGAGGTGGTGATGATGCGGGCGTTCGCCTGGAAGCCGCGCTGCGCGACGATCAGGTTCGTGAACTCCTGGCTGAGGTCGACGTTCGACGCCTCGAGCGCGCCCGCCGTGATCGCGCCGAAGCCGTCGCTGCCGGCGACGCCGAACTTCGGGGCGCCGGAGTTGATCGACTCGGTGAACGAGGTGCTGCCCGCCTTCTCGAGGCCGTTCGGGTTCTGGAACGTCGAGAGGGCGAGGCGGGCGAGCGGCACCGTGTCGCCGTTCGAGAACGTCCCGGTCAGCGTGCCGTCCGCGCCCATCGTGTAGCTGAGCAGCGTGCCCGCCTGGTTGCCGTTCTGGTCCGCGAAGGTCGCCGTGTTGAGCCCCGCGTAGCCGGACATGCCGCTGAAGTCGAGCGTGATGCCGTCCCCCGTGGTCTTCACCGAGTCCGAGCCGGTCGCGAGCTTGCCGTTGACGAAGGTCAGCGTGCCCGTCGCCGCCGCCGTGGCGCCGTCGTCGTCGGAGGCCACGTAGTCGTAGGCGCCAGCGGTGGTCGCCGAGGGCGTGAACTTCACCGTCAGCGTCTTGGTCGACCCGTCGGCCGCGTAGACCGGGATGTCGCGGCTGAAGGCGGCGGTGCCGTCGACCGGGATGTTGCCGGTGAGCGTCGCCTTCGTCGTCTGCGTCGCCTTGGTGACGCCGGCGGAGTTCAGCGTGATCGGCCCCGGCGTCAGGCCGGGGTTCACCTGGCCGTCGACCGCGGTCCAGCCCTGCACGAGCGCGCCGCCGGCGGTCGCGAGCCGGCCCTCGGAGTCGAAGTGGAACGAGCCGTTGCGGGTGTACAGCGTCTGCGAGCCGATCTTCGTCGTGAAGTAGCCGTCGCCCGAGATCATCGTGTCGAGGTTGCTGCCCGTCGACTGCTGCGAGCCCTGCGTCAGCGCCATCGACACGTCCGCGACGCGGACGCCGAGGCCGATCTGGCTCGGGTTGGTACCGGCCTTGTACGACTGCGCGAGGCCCGCTGACTGCAGGGTCTGGCTCAGGGTGTCCTCGAAGTGCACGGCGGACGACTTGAAGCCGACCGTGTTCACGTTCGCGATGTTGTTCGAGGTGACGTCGAGCATCGTCTGCTCGGCGCGGAGGCCGGAGATGCCGGCGTAGAGGGAGCGGAGCATGCGTGGTGTCCTGTTCGGAACGGCGCGGTGCGAGCGGTCGCTCGATCGCGGTGCTGGGGCCGTCCTGGCCGGGAGTTCGCCGTCATGGCTCGTGTTCGGTTGTGGGGTCGCCGCGGAACGCGGCGGGTCTTACGCGGCGGAGATCGTCGTGACCGCGCTGAGGGCGACCGTCTGGTCGCCGACCTTCAGCTGCGGCCCGTTCGTGCTGTCGAAGGTGACCGAGGTCACCTTCCCGGACTGCGTCGCGCCGTCCGCTCCGGTCCAGGTCACCTGCTCGCCGATGACGTTCGCCGCGGAGGTGCGCTGCTGCAGCGAGTAGGTGTCCGAGGTGGTCTGCGTCAGCTTCGTCAGCTGCTCCATGGAGGCGAGCTGACTGGTCTGCGCGATCATCTGCGTCGAGTCCATGGGGCTCGACGGGTCCTGGTTCGCCAGCTGCGTGGTGAGCAGCTTGAGGAAGAGCTCGCTGTTGTACTGCTGCGAGGTGGGACGCGTGCTCGCGCCGACCTGCAGCGAGGTGCCCTGCGGTGCGGCGGGCGCGATCGTGTTCGTCATCGCGGTGCTCCTTCGATCAGGCCAGCACGTCGAGCAGGGCGGTGCTCGACCGGACGGGACGGGGGGCGGACGGGGTCGCGGCGGTCTCACGCGCGGCGGCGCCCTGCGGCTGCCAGGTCGGCCGGGCCTCGCGGCCGCCGCCGCTCGCGCCGAGGTCGCGCTGCCCCTGCGGCTGCTGCTGCGGGGCGTCGCCGGTGCCGAGCGACAGCGTGGTGCTCGTGCCGGCGGCGTCCGCGCCGGGGTCGCGGCGCAGGTCGCTGAGCATCGACTTCAGGGCGTCGCGCCCGTCGGCGTTGGGCGCGAACAGCTGCACGTCGAGGTCGCCGTGCGCCACGTGGGCGTGCACGGTGACCGGGCCGAGGTTCTCCGGCGTCACCTTGACGATGACGACGTGCTCGCCGTCCGGCGCGGATTGCAGCAGCACGATCGGCTCTGCCAGCTGCTGCGGCAGCGTCGGCGTCGCGGGCGGCGCCGACGGTGCGGCGGGAGCGACGGATGCCGCGGGCTGCGCACCGACCGCGCTCGACAGCGCCGCGGTGAAGGGCTGCGTCTGGGCGCCGTCGGCGGCCGGCGCGGTGGAGGAGCCGGCGGCGTCGGGGGCGGCCGTTCGCGGCGTTGAAGCCGCCGCGGAGGCCTGCGCCGCGCCGACGACCACGGGCTGCACGGCGGCCGCCGGAGCTCCGGGCGCCGCGTCCTGTCGAGCGGGAGCCGCCGGAGGAGCGGGGGCAGGCGCGACGGTCGCGGCGGCGAG
>NZ_JBHUEA010000008.1:0-121665 GCF_042680685.1 Amnibacterium endophyticum
CCCGGCCGGCCCGCCTTCCTCGCCGTCCGGATCGACCCGGCCGCCCGTGGCGCCGCCGTCGTCGGGGAGGCGCTGCCGGGGACGCCCGCGGCGCGCGCGGGACTGCGCGCCGGCGATCGGGTGACGGCCGTGTCCGGCAGCACGGTGCGGTCCGCGGGCGAGCTGCGCGACGCCGTGGGGCGGCACCGGCCGGGCGACCGCGTCGCCGTCGCCTGGGTCGACGGGGCGGGGGCCCCGCACACCGCGACGGTGGTCCTGGCCGAGGGGCCGGTCGCCTGATGGCCGCCGACGCGGTGACCTGGGTGGCGCAGCACGGCGAGTCGCTCCGCGGGCTGCCCGCGGACGAGGCCGCGGCCCGGGTGCGCGACGCGGGGCTCAGCCCGCGACGCATCGAGCCCGGCGCGGTCGTCACCCTGGAGTTCCGGCCGGACAGGGTCGACCTGCACTGCGGCGCGAACGGCGCGGTCGTGGCGGTCCGCGCGGGCTGAGTCCCGGGCGTCCGGCACGTACGATCCAGCGGTGCCACAGGACCCGCAGCTCTTCGACACGTCCGACGTGTCCTACTCGTACCGCGCGCGGCCCGAGACCGCCCGCGAGGTCATCGCGAACCGCGTCGGGGTCACCGCATCCCTCTTCGCCGCGGCGATGGGCCTCTCCTACCTGCTCGGCAGGCGGAGGAGCTGACCCGCAAAGACGCATCAGGCCCGCGCTTCCTGAAGAAGCGCGGGCCTGTGGCGGGTGAGGGATTCGAACCCCCGAAGGCTGAGCCGGCTGATTTACAGTCAGATCCCTTTGGCCGCTTGGGTAACCCGCCCGGCTGCTCGGGCCGACCCTGCGCGGGTCGGCCCGAGGCGCGTGACGAGGATACCCGTAGCGATGACCGCCCGACGACACCCCTCGGGGTCGCACGTGCTCGCGGGCGGCGCCTCGCGGTCAGCGTCCGCTGCGCCCGTGGTCCTACGATCTGCGTCCCATGGCCGATTCCTCGTTCGACGTCGTCAGCAAGGTGGACCCGATGGAGGCGGAGAACGCCGTCAACCAGGCCCGCAAGGAGGTCGACCAGCGGTACGACTTCAAGGGCGTCGGGGCCGCGATCGACTTCAAGGGCGAGCAGCTCACGCTGCACGCGTCGAGCGAGGAGCGCGTGAAGGCGGTGCTCGACGTCGTGCAGTCGAAGTTCGTGAAGCGCGGGATCTCGCTCAAGGCGATCGACGCCGGCGAGCCCTACGCGAGCGGCAAGGAGTACCGCATCGAGGCGGGGCTGAAGAACGGCATCGACAGCGACAACGCGAAGAAGCTGAACAAGCTGATCCGCGACGAGGCGCCGAAGAGCGTGAAGAGCCAGATCCAGGGCGACGAGCTGCGGGTCACCTCGAAGAGCCGGGACGACCTGCAGGCGACCATGCGGCTGCTGAAGGCCGCCGACCTCGACCTCGACCTGCAGTTCGTCAACATGCGCTGACGACCACCCGAACTCGGGATCGGGGCGCATGCCGCCCCGGCAATAGGATCGCGCCATGCCCGCCAGCCTGTCCCTGGCGCTGACGATCTCCGCCTTCGTGCTCGACCTCACGATCCGCGTCCTCGCCGTCGTGTTCGTGCCGAAGAACCGCCGGCCTGCGACGGCGACCGCGTGGCTGCTCGCCATCTTCTTCATCCCCTACGCGGGCGTGATCGCGTTCCTCCTGCTCGGCTCGACGAAGCTGCCGCGACGGCGGCGGCGCAAGCAGGCGCAGATCAACCGGACGATCATGTCGGCGACGGAGGGGATCCGGCAGGCGACCGAGACCCCCGAGTGGCCGGCCTGGTTCGCCTCGCTCGTCGCGCTCAACCGGCGGCTGGGGGCCATGCCGCTGCTCGGCGGCAACCACGCGCGCCTGTACGGCGACTACGACCGCAGCATCCGGGAGATGACGGAGGCGGTGCGGTCCGCGGAGCGGTACGTCCACGTCGAGTTCTACATCCTGTCCCTCGACAGGACGACGGCACCGTTCTTCGACGCCCTCGAGGACGCGGTGCGCCGCGGCGTGACGGTGCGGGTGCTCCTGGACCACATCGCCTCCCTGCGGGTCCGCGGCTACCGCCGCACGCTGCGCCGGCTGCGATCCATGGGCGCGGACTGGCACCTGCTGCTGCCCGTGCAGCCGTGGCGCGGCCGCTACCAGCGGCCGGACCTGCGCAACCACCGCAAGGTCGTCGTCGTCGACGGACGGGTCGGCTTCATGGGCTCGCAGAACATGATCGACCGCACCTACGACCGCTGGACGAACCGGCGCCGCGGCCTCCGGTGGAAGGACCTGATGGTGCGTCTCGAGGGCCCGGTGGTCGCCGAGCTCGACACGATCTTCCTCTCCGACTGGTTCGCCGAGACGGACGAGCTGCTCGACCGTGAGCGGCCTCAGCAGGTCGAGATGCTGGACCACGGCCTCGACTGCCAGATCGTCCCGTCCGGCCCCGGCTTCGACGGCGAGAACAACCTGCGGCTGTTCAACGGGCTGATCTACGCCGCGCAGCGCCGCGTCGTGCTCGTGAGCCCCTACTTCGTCCCCGACGACTCCATGCTCTACGCCGTCACGACGGCGGCCGAGCGGGGCGTGCAGGTCGAGCTGTTCGTCAGCGAGATCGGCGACCAGGCCGTCGTCTTCCACGCGCAGCGCAGCTACTACGAGACCCTGCTGAAGGCGGGCGTCGTGATCTGGCTGTACCGCAGGCCCACGATCCTGCACGCGAAGCACTTCACGATCGACGACGACGTCGCGGTCGTCGGCTCGAGCAACCTCGACATGCGCTCCTTCACGCTGAACCTCGAGGTGTCGATGATGGTCCGCGGCCGCGAGTTCGTGGGCGAGCTGCGGCAGCTCGAGGAGGGGTACCGCCGCGCCAGCCGCCGCCTCACGCTCGAGGAGTGGCAGGCGCGGCCCGTGTGGGTCGCGACCCTGGACAACGTCGCGCGGCTGACCGCCTCCCTGCAATAGTCGCCCGCGTGAAGGATCCGCCCCGGCCCGTGGTCCGCAACGCTGCGCGGGTGCTGCTCATCGACCCGGCCGGACGCGTGCTGCTGCTGCGCGGCGGCGACTCGGCCGCGCCGGAGGCGGGCTCGTGGTGGATCACGCCGGGGGGCGGCCTCGAGCCGGGCGAGGACGCGCGGGCCGCGGCGATCCGGGAGGTGGAGGAGGAGACCGGTCACCGGCTCGCGGGGCTCGGCGACCCGGTGCTGCGGCGCGCCTCGGTGTTCCCGTTCGGCGGCCGGCTGCTCGACCAGCGCGAGCTGTACTTCGTCGCGCGGGTGCCGGCGTTCGCGCCCCACACGGCCGGCTGGACCGAGCTGGAGCGCCGCGAGCTGCAGGAGCAGCGGTGGTGGACGCTCGACGAGCTGCGCACCACCGAGGAGACCGTGTACCCCGAGGCGCTCGCGGACCTCGTCGCCGAGGCGCTCGGCTGACTCCCGGGCGGTGTTCAGCGTCGCGGTCCTACCGTCCGGGCATGGCAACACGCAGCATCAAGGTCGAGTTCGTCCGCGACGAGGTGGTCGGCGAGGTGACCGGCGCCCCGGAGGTGCACGACATCTCCGTCCCGGAGGACGTCACCGGCGCTCCGACGGTCCTCGAGAACCCCCATGTCGACTACCCCGGCGAGTGGACGCTGGTCGGCGAGGGCGAGGGCGGGGTCTACCGCTACGCGAAGGACAGCGAGGTCGCGAGCACGAACGACACCGCCGCGGGCTGACGAAGGCCGCCGAGCCGGGCGTCGACGGGCGCCCGGCCTCCACCGCGCCCCGAGGAGGCATCGACCATGACGAACGACGACCTGACCCGCCTGCTGACGGCGGGTGACACGATCGGCCTGCTGGAGGTCGACGTCTCGACATCCGCGATGCAGCCGCCCGCGCAGGCGGAGGGCCGGCGCCGCGAGGCGGAGGACGCGCTGCGCGCGGCCGGCGGCGACGACGCGCTCGTCGGCGCCCTGCTGCCCGCGGTGGCCCCCGTGGCGGGCGCCGTCGACCCGATCGGCATGGTCGCGGTCTCGGCCCGGGGCGCGGTCGTGCAGCAGCCCCTGCCCGGGGCCGCGCCCGGGAGGACGCGCGCCGAGGTGACGGCGGTGCCGGACCTGTCGGCGATCCTGCGCGGCCGGGAGCGCGCCGTGCCGGTCCTCGCCGTCGAGGCGCTCGCCGCGGGCGGCGTGGTGCGCGCCTACCCGACCCCCGGGTTGCCGGCCGCCGAGCAGGAGGAGGTGACGGGCGAGGACCTCGCGGTGCACGAGGCGCACGCGAGCGGGATCTCGCAGCGGGCGCACGACGGCAGCGCGGACGACGCGCTCGCGCAGAACGCGCGGAGGCTCGCGGACCGCGTCACCGCCGCGGCGCGACGGTGGGACGCGTCCACCGTCGTCGTGCTCGGCGATCCGAGGTCCGCCGAGCTGCTCGCGACCGAGCTGCAGCGCGGGGGCGACCTGACCGTCGCTGCGCTCGGCAAGGACACCGCGGCCGCGGGCGCGGACCGGTCGGACCTCACCGAGGCGGTCCGGCTCACCGTCGATGCGCTGCTCGCCGACGCCCACCGCGCCCTCGTGGACCGGCTGTCGGCCGGCGGCGGGCGCCTCGGCGCGAGCGGCACCGCCGAGGTCGTCGCGGCGCTCCAGGGCGCCGCGGTCGACACCCTGCTGATGGGACCGGACGGCATCGGAGGCGACCTCGTCGCGCTGGACGCGCCGCCCTGGATCGCGTCGGACGAGGCCGACGCCCTCGGCGCAGGAGTGCTCGGGCGATTCCCTGCCGTCGCGGCCCTGACCCGCGCCGCGCTGCTCACCGACGCCGCGGTGCGCTTCCCGGATCCCGGCGTGCTGCCGGGATCCGCCGCGGTCGCGGCGCACCTGCGCCGCCCGCTCGACATCGAGGAGGACTGACGTGGCCGAGCTCCGGCACCTGAACAACCACCACCGGCGCACGGTGGAGCAGATCCAGCAGCACCCGACGAGCCACAACGTGGAGTACCGGGCGACCGTCTCGCTGCTCGAGACCGTCGCGGACGACACGGCCCAGGACGGCAACCGCGTGCGCTTCACGCTGGGCGGGACCGAGCTCGTGCTGAACCGGCCCGCGAACGGCAAGGACCTCGACGTGCAGCAGGTCGTCGACGTCCGCGGCTTCCTGTCGCAGGCCGGCTACTGACCCCTGACCCGGGCGGCCGTGCCGCGGCCCGCGCGGCACGGCCACCCGCCGGGAGGGTCAGCGCACCGGTTCCCCGAGGGCTGCGGCGAGCATCTCGTCGCGCGGCACGATCTTGACCCGTGCCCGGCCGGCCGGCTCGCCGAACGCGATCTCCGCCTGGTCCAGCCGGTGCCAGCCGTCGACGGTCGTGTAGCGCACGCCGCGCGAGTCGAGCAGCTCGTCCACGCTGCCCTCGTCGGGCTGCTCCGGGCTCCACCAGGTGCCCTGGTCGGTGAGCACGTGCTCGATCGTCTCCATGGCGTCGGACTTCGTGTGCCCGATGAGGCCCACCGGGCCCCGTTTGATCCATCCCGTCGCGTAGACGCCCAGCACGAGCGCCCCGTCGGCGTCGAGCACCTGCCCCTCGTGGTTCGGGATCACGCCCCGCACCTCGTCGAACGGCACCTCCGGCAGGGGCGACCCGAAGTAGCCGACGGCGCGGTAGACCGCCTCGACCGCCTGCTCCCGGAACTCGCCGGTGCCGCGGGCGCCGCCGAGGCCGTCGGGCTCGGTGCGCTCCCAGCGGATCGCCTCCACCTTCCCGTCGCCGAGGATCTCGACGGGCCGGGCCCACCAGTGCAGGTGCAGGCGGCGGCTCGCCTCGCCGACCTCCCGCTTCCGCCACCCCTGCAGGATCCGGTCCATCACCATGACCTGCTTGTTGGCCCTGATCGCCGTGAGGGCCTGCTCGTCGTAGTCGAAGTCCTCGTCGCGGACGATCATGTCGACGTCCCGCACCTCGCCGAGCTCGCGCAGCTCGAGCGGCGTGAACTTCACGTTCGCGGGCCCGCGCCGGCCGAACACGTGCACGTCGCGCGCCGGCGACCCGCGCAGACCCGCCTCGACGTTGCCGGGCAGCTCGGTCGGCATCAGGTCGTCCGGGTGCTTGATGAGCATGCGCGCCACGTCGAGCGCCACGTTGCCGTTGCCGATCACGGCGATGCGCTCGGCCTCGAGCGGCCAGGTGCGCGGCACGTCCGGGTGGCCGTCGTACCAGCTGACCACGTCCGCGGCGCCGTAGGAGCCGGGCAGGTCGATGCCGGGGATGTCGAGGGGGGCGTCACGGATCGCTCCGGTGGCGAAGATCACCGCGTGGTAGTGCCGCTGCAGGTCCGCGAGGGTGATGTCCGTGCCGAAGTCGACGTTGCCGAACAGCCGCACCGCGCCGCTGTCGAGCACCTCGCGCAGCGCGCCGATGATCCCCTTGATGCGCGGGTGGTCCGGGGCGACCCCGTAGCGGACGAGCCCGTAGGGCGCGGGGAGCCGCTCGAACAGGTCGATCGAGACGTCGAACCCGCGCTCGGCCTTCTTCGCGATGTCGGCGGCGTAGATGCCTGCGGGGCCCGCCCCCACGATGGCGAGGCGAAGCGTCGTCATGGATGTCCTTCCGTCACGGGCGCGGCTGCATGCCGCGCCCGGCATGTCATCTGGCGCGATCGACCAGCATCCCGGCGAAGCGCACGAGCGCGCGCTTCACCCCGCCGTCGGGCAGGGGGGCGAGGGCGGCGACCGCCTCGTCCGCCCAGCGGTGCGCCTCGGCGGCGGTCTCCGCGGTCACGGGGTGCGTGCGCAGCTCCGCGATGGCCCGGGGCAGGTCGCCCTCGTCCCCGTCCCGCAGCGCGTCGAGGCGGGCGAGCAGCGCGGCGTCGGCCTCGTCGTGCTCGGCGCGTCGGCGGAGCAGCAGGAGCGGCAGCGTGGGGACGCCCGCCTTGAGGTCGGTGCCCGCCTGCTTGCCGGTGTCCGCCGCCTCGGGCGACAGGTCGATGACGTCGTCGATCAGCTGGAAGGCGACACCGATCAGGTCGCCGAAGCGCTCCAGCGGGTCCAGCACCGCGCGAGGGGCGCGCGCGAAGTCGGCGCCCCAGCGGGCGGCCGCGCTGATGAGCGCGCCGGTCTTGTCGGTGAGCACCCGCAGGTAGTGGTCGACGGCGTCGTCGCCGGGCTGCGGCCCGACCGTCTCGTGCAGCTGGCCGAGCACGAGGCGCTCGAAGATCGCGGCCTGACGCTCCACGTCGGCGCCCGGGATGGCCGCGATCAGCCGGCTGGCTCGCGCGAACAGCAGGTCGCCGGTGAGGATCGCGACCGAGTTGCCCCACACCTCCTGCGCCGCGGGAACCCCGCGCCGCTCCCCCGCCTCGTCCATGACGTCGTCGTGGTACAGCGAGCCGACGTGCAGGATCTCGACCGCCTGCGCGGCCGTGACGACGTCGTCCGTGACGCCGTCGCCGAGCTGCGCGGTCAGCAGGGTGAGCACCGGCCGGATCCGCTTGCCGCCCGCCGCGAGCAGGTAGCGGGAGCGGACGTCCGCGACCGGGTCCGCGAACGACACCTGCTCGAGGATGCCCGCCTCCACCCGCTCGAGGCCGTCCTCGATCTGCCGGGCGATCGCCCGGTCCTCGCGGGAGGAGAACAGCCGTCGCGTCAGCTGCAGCTGCGAGGTGAGGGAGGGGGTGCGCCCGGCCGAGACGCCGGCCGCCGTCACTCGCTCGCCCAGACGCCGGCGGACGGCTTCACCCCGCGGTGCAGCGCGACGATGCCGCCCGTCAGGTTCCGGTACCGCACCTGCCGGAAGCCGGCCTCGCGCATCCATGCGGCGAGCGTCGTCTGGTCGGCCCACGCCTTGATCGAGTCGCCGAGGTAGCCGTACGCCGGCGCGTTCGACGACGCGATGCGGGACACCGTCGGCATGACGCGGTCGAGGTAGGCGAAGTAGGCGGCGCGGAACGGGGCGAGCACCGGGCGGGAGAACTCGCAGATGACGATGCGGGCGCCGGGCTTCGCGACGCGGAACATCTCGGCGAGCGCGCGATGCGGATCGGCCACGTTGCGGAGGCCGAACGAGATGGTGACGGCGTCGAACTCGTCGTCCGCGAAGGGCAGCGCCTGCGCGTCGGCGAACACGAACTCGATCCGCTGGTCGTCCGCGTGCCGCGCGCGCCCGACGGCGAGCATGCCCTTCGAGAAGTCCGCGGCGACGACCCGGGCGCCGCGATTGGCGAGGGCCTCGCTCGACGTGCCGGTGCCCGCGGCCAGGTCGAGGATCCGCTCGCCGGCCCGGGGCGCGACCGCCCCGACCGTGGCCGCCCGCCACAGCTGGGCGTTGCCGCCGGACAGCAGCGTGTTCATCAGGTCGTAGCGGCGCGAGGCGCGGTCGAACATCGCGGCGACATCGGCCGGCGTCTTCGTCAGGTCGGCCGCGGACACGGTTGCAGATGGTACCCGAGGCGCCCCGCGTACGCTGTGGGGGTGACAGCGGGTGACGGGGGCGCATTCCCCGTCGCGACCAGGAGGATCACCGATCCGGACGCAGTCCGCGCGGAGGCGGCGGCGACCCTCGGCGCTCCCGTCGCGGTCTGGCGGCGCGGCGACGCGCTGCTCGAGGGCTACGGGCTCGCGACGCGGCTCGCCCTGCAGGGCCCGGAGCGCATCGCCGACGCCGCGTCCGCCTGGCGCGCGCTGGCGGGGCGCTGCGCCGTCGACGACCGGGTCCGCCTCCCGGGGACCGGCGCCGTGGCCTTCGGCGCGTTCACCTTCGCCGACGCCTCCGCCGCCCCGAGCGTGCTCGTCGTGCCGCGGCGCGTGGTGGGCGTGCGCGACGGGATCGCGTTCCGCACCGACCTGCCGCGCCTCGGCCCCGTCGCCCCGCCGTCCTCGCGACCGCCGGCGGCCGTGCACCTCGACGGCGACGGCTACCGGGCCGCGGTCGCCGCCGCCGTGGACCGCATCCGGAGCGGCGAGCTGGAGAAGGTGGTGCTCGCCCGCGACGTCGTGCTCCCCGGCGTCCCCGACGTCGCGGCAGCGGCCCACCGGCTGGCGGAGCGGTACCGGGAGGCGTGGGCCTTCGCGGTCGACGGCTTCTTCGGCGCGAGCCCCGAGACGCTCGTCACGGTCCGCGACCGGCGGATCGGGTCCCGGGTGCTCGCCGGCACGGCGGCCCGCTTCGAGGACCCGGGCGCGGACGGGGAGTCCCGGGACGCCCTGCTCTCGAGCCCGAAGAACCGCTTCGAGCACGCCCTCGCGGTCGACAGCCTGCTGCTGACGCTCGGCGAGCGGGTCGAGGACCTCGTCATCGGCCGGCCGTTCGCGCTCGGGCTGCCGAACGTGTGGCACCTCGCGACCGACGCGACCGCCCGGGTCGGCCGGGGCGTCGGTGCCCTCGACCTCGTGGCGGCGCTGCACCCCACGGCCGCGGTCGCGGGCGCGCCGCGAGCGGTCGCCCAGCACCTGATCGCGGCGCTCGAGCCCTTCGACCGCCGCCGCTACGCCGGCCCGGTGGGCTGGATCGACGGCTCGGGCGACGGCGAGTGGGCGATCGGGCTGCGGTCGGCGGAGTCGGAGGGGCCGGACCGCGTGCGCGCGTACGCGGGCGCGGGCATCGTCGCCGGCTCCGACGCCGACCAGGAACTGGCGGAGACCGAGTGGAAGCTCGCGCCCGTCCGGGAGGCCGTGGCGGAGGCCGCACGCTCCACGGCCTGATCCGTGGATCGACACGCCGCACGCTTCGCCATACTGGCCTGGTGATCTCCGGATTCGAGCCCGTGCTCCTCGTCCTCGTCGTCGCCCTGGTGGTGGTCGTGCTGGTCGTCGTGGGCGTCGTCCTGCGCGGCATCAAGGTCGCGAAGCCCGACGAGGCGATCATCGTCACCTCCCGCCAGCGCGGAGCGCGCACGGGTGACGAGTCCGACGAGAACGCCGGGCAGCGGGTGGTCTTCGGCTCGCGGGTGTTCGTCAAGCCGGTGGTCGAGGCCTACTTCAAGCTCAGCCTCCGCAGCCGGCAGCTGAACGTCCAGGCGACCGCGCAGACGCGGGACGCCATCACCATCAAGGTGAACGCGGTCGCCGTGGTGAAGGTCGGCGGGTCGGAGCAGATGGTCCGCGCCGCCGCGCAGCGGTTCCTGAACCAGCAGGACCAGATCGAGTCGTCGACGGAGGAGGTGCTCTCGGGCTCCGTCCGCTCCATCGTCGGCCAGCTGACGGTGACGGAGATCATCACGAACCGGCAGGCGCTGCAGGGGCAGGTGCTCGAGGCGGTGCGGGAGTCCCTCGACGTGCAGGGCCTGCAGATCGACACGCTGCAGATCAAGGAGATCGACGACGACAACGGCTACATCCGCGATCTCGGCCGCGCCGAGGCCGCGCGGGTGAAGCAGGTCGCCGAGATCGCGGAGTCCGTGGCCCGGCAGGCGTCCGAGGAGGCGCGGATCAGCGCCGACCAGGCCGTGGCGGAGCAGCAGCGGAAGCTCGACCTGCGGCGGGCGGAGATCCGCAAGGAGACGGACCGCGCGGGCGCCGAGGCCGCGGCGGCCGCGCCGCTGGCAGAGGCGATCGCGCAGCAGGAGGTCGTCTCGCAGCAGGAGCTGACCGCCGGCAAGCGCGTCGGGCTGCGGCGGCAGGAGCTGGAGGCGGAGGTCCGCGCCCAGGCCGACGCGGAGGCCTACGCCGTCGCGACGCGCGCGCAGGCCGAGGCGGAGGCGGAGCGGAACCGGGTCGACGCCGCCGCGGCGGCGGTGCTCGCGGAGGGCGCGGCGGAGGCCGACCGCATCCGGGCGACCGGTGCGGCCCAGGCCGAGTCGAGCCGGGCGCAGGCCGAGGCGCTGTCCGAGCGCGCCGCGGAGCTGCTCCGGCAGCAGCTGATCGAGCAGCTGCCCGAGATCGTGCGGGCCGCCGCCGAGCCGCTGTCGGGCATCGGCACGATGACCATCATCGCGTCGGACGGCGACCCGACCGGCGCGCTCGGGCAGAGCGTGGCCGGCCAGCTCGCGACGTCCACGAAGCTCGTCAAGGACCTGGTCGGCATCGACATCGCGGAGCTCGTGAACGGGCGGGCCGCCGGTACCGCCGCCGGCGCGGCCGCCGGCGAGCAGCTCGCGCGCCGCCGCGACCGCGACGAGGGCTGACAGGGTCCCGGGCGGCTCGCTCGGCACCCGTCCACGCCCCGACGGTCCAGCCGGTCGTCAGCGGGCGAGCGGCACCTCGAGCAGGCTCTGCCCGGGCTCCGGAGCGGTGAGCGCGCGGTCGAGGTCGCCGCGCGTCTCGATGCGGCGGTGCGTCCAGCCGTAGGCCGCGGCCAGCGCCGCGAGGTCCACCGGTCGCGGTGTCCTGAGCACCCGCTCGAAGTCCGCGGGGTCGGCGGTGCCCGCGACCTCGAGCGAGTCGAAGATCGAGCCGCCGCCGTCGTCGCCCACGACCACCTGCAACCGCGGCCAGGCCTCGCCCGGCGTGCGCAGGAGGGCCCCGGCGTCGTGCAGCAGCGTGAGGTCGCCGAGCAGCACGCGCACCGTGCCGGAGCCCTCGCCCGCCATGCCGAGGCCGACACCGGTGGCCGTCGAGACGGTCCCGTCGATGCCCGCGAGGCCCCGGTTCGCGACGACGCGGATGCGCTTGCCCGGTACCGCGTCGTCCGCCTCGCGGATGAGCCGCGAGGCGCCGAGCACGAGCCGGTCGTGCGGCCAGGTCGCCCGCCAGACGGCGTCCACGAGCACGCGCCGGGTGATCGGGGCGCGCAGGGCGGCGAGCTCGGTCCGCGTGTGGTCGCGGCGCTCGCGCGCCCCGGGCTCGTCCGGCCGGCCCGCGTAGGGCAGGTCCTCGGTCGCGTCGAGCAGCCGGCGCGAGGCGTGCACCCACGCGCCCCGCCAGGCGTGATCGCCCGGTCCGCCCGCCTCGACGCGTCCGGTCCTCGTCGCCCGGCCGCGGGACGGGTCGAACCACTCGCCGCCGGGCGGCCCGACCAGCACCGTCTCCACGTCCTCCCGCTGGAGCAGCCGGGGCACCTGGCGGGACAGGGTCGGGTGCCCGAACACGACCGCCCGCTCGACCCGGCCGCCGAGGTCCGCGTCGTCGAGCAGCGCCCGATAGGCCCCGACGAGGTTCGGCCCGAAGCGGGCGCCGCTCGACACCTCCGCCAGCAGGGGCGCGTCGAGCGCGCGGGCGAACGCCTCCGCCTCCTCGCCCGCCCGGTCGCCCGCGATCACGACGGTGCGGGGACCTGGCTCGACGCGGAGCGCCGGCCCGTGGTCGACGGCCGGCGGCAGAGCGCCGACGGCGATCGGCGCGACCTCCGTCGGCGCACCGGAGAGCGGCTCGCGGTAGGCGACGTTCATCTGCACCGGCTGCCGGGTGACGAGCGCCGCGCGGTACGCGCGCTCGGCCGCGGCCTGCAGGGGCGCGAGGTCCTCCCCCGGCTCGGGCGCCGCGACGTCGTGCACCTCGGCGACCGCGCTGCCGAAGATCCCGGGCTGGTCCGTGGCCTGGTTGGCCCCGATCCCGCGCAGCTCGTCCGGCCGGTCGGCGGTGAGCAGCAGCAGCGGCACCCCCGCGTGGTGCGCCTCGAGCACGGCGGGGTGCAGCTCGGCGACCGCCGTGCCGCTCGTGACGACGACGGCGACCGGCGTCCCCGTCTCGACGGCGAGCCCGAGGGCCGTGAACCCGGCGACGCGCTCGTCGATCCGCACGTGCACGGTCAGCGCACGGGCCCGCTCGAGCGCGACCGCCGCCAGCGCGAGCGCCTGCGAGCGGGAGCCGGGCGAGACGACGACGTGGCGCAGCCCCTGGCCGGCGAGCACGCCGAGCAGCCGGGCCGCGGCGTCCGCGGCGGGTGAATCAGGCACGCGCCTCGCCCTCCCGGCCCTCCTGCTCGAGGCGCGCCAGGTCCTCCTCGAGGCGCCGGATGCGCTCGTCCGCGGTCATCGCCTGGTAGGTGCGCGGTCCGACCGGTGGCGGCGCCGCGCTCCGGAGCCGCGGGATCCCGGCTCCCCGGGACCGCCCGACCCCGATCCAGAGCACGGCGCCCAGCAGCGGCAGCAGGACGATGAGCACGAGCCACGCCCACTTCGGCACGCCCCGCACCTCGTGCTCGGGCGTGAGCACGAGCGAGACGAGGGCGTAGACCCAGAGCAGCAGGACGACGATCCCCAGCACCAGCTCCACGCGCGCCACGGCACGAGCGTAGGACGCAGGTCGCGGCGGCGCGGGATCAGCGGCGGCGGGCGTCGCCCTCGTCGTCCGAGTCCGCCTCGGAGTCCATCGCGGCGAGCTCCTGCTCCAGCCGCCGCCACTCGTCGTCGGGCACCGGCGGAGCGGCGGTCGGGCGCGACCCGCGGATGAAGTCGGGGTCGTCGTCGGGGCCCACGTAGCGCATCGCCGGGCCCCGCGCGGCACGGCCGGAGCCGATCAGGAACCACAGGACGCCGCCGAGGACGGGCAGCACGAGGATCACCAGGATCCAGACCGCCTTCGGCAGCGCCCGCACCCGGGCGCGCTCCGACATCGCGCAGTCCACGACCGCGTACACGGCGAACGCCAGGGCCAGCAGGCCCACCACGATCAGCACCCGTGCCATGGGCCCAGGCTACGTCGGTCCCGCGGCCCCTCCGGCCCGAGCAGCCCTCCCGCGCATTGGAAGATGCTGAGCACCCGCGTCGCCGTCCCGGTGCCTACACTGCCGAACCGTGGCAGGACGTCGGAGGCCGATCGCGCTCGTGTGGGCCGCCTACACGGCGTTCCGGCTGCTGCTGTTCGCCGTGCCGTTCCTGCTGATCTGGGGTCTCAGCGGCAACCCGACGCTCTCCGCGGTGGCCGCGGCCGCGATCGGGCTCGCCCTGTCCGTGATCCTGCTCCGCGTGCAGCGCGAGGCGCTCGCCCGGGCGCTCGGCGAGCGGGTGGAGTCGCGGCGGCCGCGGTCCGACGAGGCGGCCGAGGACGACCGCCTCGACGCTCAGAACGAGAGCCCGAAGGAGAGCACCAGGCCGTAGAGCAGCGCCGTGATGCCGCTCAGGCTGAGCGCGAGGACCAGCTCCCGGGCGGTCTTCGCCGTCGCGGTGATGATCACCGCGGGCAGGGCGACGAGCAGCACCAGCAGGGTCAGCCACGCCTCCGGGTAGACGAGGGCGAGCCAGGCGGCGATCCCGAACGGCACGAGCATGAGGACGCCGTAGAGCACGCGGCTGGCGCGGGACCCGATCCGCACGCTGAGGGTGCGCTTGCCAGCGGCGCGGTCCTGGTCGATGTCCCGCAGGTTGTTCACGACGAGCACCGCGCTCGCGATGCAGCCGATGCCGACGGCGCAGAACCAGGCGACGTCGTTCACCGTGCCGGTGATGACGTACGCCGTGCCGACCGTCGCGGCGAGGCCGAAGAACAGGAACACCACGAGCTCGCCGAGACCTGCGTAGCCGTAGGGGCGGCGCCCGCCCGTGTAGAACCAGGCGGCGGCGATCGCGGCCGCACCGACCGCGAGCAGCCACCACTGCTGCGTGACGAGGACGATCGCGAGGCCCGCGACCGCGGCGAGCCCGAAGCAGACCAGGGCGACGGTGAGCACCGTCCGGGGCCGCACCCGCCCGGAGGCGGTCAGCCGCGGCGGGCCCACCCGGTAGGCGTCGGTGCCGCGCACCCCGTCGGAGTAGTCGTTGGCGAAGTTCACGCCGATCTGCAGCAGCAGCGACACCGCGAGCGCGAGGAACGCGAGCCAGTACCGGCCCTCGATCCGCTGGCTCCAGACCGCGCCGGTGCCGAGCAGGACGGGGGCCACGGCGAGCGGCAGCGTGCGCAGCCGGGCTCCGCCGATCCAGGTCGGGTGGGGCGCGGCGGCCGCGGGCGCCTGCCGGCCGCGCGCGGGCCGCGTCGAGCCCGGACGGCGCCGGACGGGCGGACGCCTGGTGCTGCTCCCCTTCGCCACGACCGGCGATCCTACTGAGCGCCGCCTCGCCCGCCCGCTCGCTCGCTCGGGATCGCGCGCTTGCCACTTCCGTCCCCTCCCGAGCACGAAGAGGGGGCGAAAGTGGCAAGCACTCCGCTCCGACTCCGGGCGCTTGCCGCTTTCGTCCCCTTCCGCCCTGGAAAAGGGGGCGAAAGCGGCAACTCCCTCAGGAGCGGGCGAGGTCCGTCAGCCGGCGGCGGTCGGGCTTGCCGGAGGGCAGCAGCGGCAGCTCGGGCAGCACGAGGACGCGGCGCGGCGCCGCTGCCCGGCCGAGCCGGGCCACGACGGCGGCGCGGAGGCGCGCGAGGTCGACGTCCGCGGTCGTCACGACCACCGGGACCTCCCCCCACTCGGCGTCGGGCGCGCGCACGACGACGGCGTGCGCCAGCCCCGGCAGCGCCTGCACCGCCTGCTCGACGAGGCCGAGCGACACCTTCTCCCCGCCCGTGATGACCACGTCGTCGAGCCGTCCGTCGACCGCGACGCGCTCGCCGTCCCACCGGCCGGCGTCGCCGGTGCGGTACCAGCGGCCGCCGTCGCGCTCGACGAACACCGAGGCCGTCTGGGCCGGGTCGTCCAGGTACCCGTCGGCCAGCATCGGGCCGGCGAGCAGCAGCTCCCCGTCCTCCACCCGTACGCGGACGTCCGGCAGCGGCACGCCGTCGTAGACGCAGCCGCCCGCGGTCTCCGACGCGCCGTAGGTGCGGCGCACGACGAGGCCGAGCGCTGCGGCACGATCCGCGAGGTCCGGCGCGAGGCGCCCGCCGCCCGCCAGGACGCCGTCGAGCCGTCCCACGGCCGCCAGCACGGCGGGCTCGCCCCGCTCCGCCGCCTCCACCACCCGGTGCACCTGGGTCGGCACCAGCGCCGAGTAGGCGCGGCCGGGCGGCAGCGCCTCGACCGCTGCGGCGAACGCGGACGCGGTGAACGGACCGGGTGCCACCGGCACCGGCTCGCCGCCCGCGAGCAGCGCGCGGACGATCACCTGCAGCCCTGCGACGTAGTGCCCGGGCAGCGCGAGCACCCAGCCGCCCGGCCCGCCGAGCGCCCGCTCCGTCGCGCGCGCCGAGGCGACGAGCGCGGCCGCCGACAGCACGACCGCCTTCGGGGTCCCGCTGCTGCCGGAGGTGCGGATGACGGCCGCCGTGCCGTCGGGCACCGCCCGCCCCGGCTCGGCGCCGGCGTCCGCGAGCGGCAGCACGGCCGGGCCGCCCGCCAGCGCCGCGCGCAGCGCGGGGACGAGCCGCGCCGGGTCGTCGGGGACGGGGAGCAGGCGCACGTCAGCAGTCCGTGTCAGCGGGCGATCTCAGTAGGCCCAGGGGTGCCCGGACCAGTCGGGGTCGCGCTTCTGCAGGAACGCGTCCCGCCCCTCCTGCGCCTCGTCGGTGCCGTAGGCGAGGCGGGTCGCCTCGCCGGCGAACAGCTGCTGGCCGACGAGGCCGTCGTCGACCGCGTTGAAGGCGTACTTCAGCATCCGGATCGCCGTCGGGCTCTTGCCGAGCACGGTGCGGGCCCAGGCGATGCCGGTCGTCTCCAGGTCGGCGTGGGGCACCACGGCGTTGACCGCGCCGAGCTCGTACGCCCGCTGCGCGTCGTACTCCTGCGCGAGGAAGAAGATCTCGCGCGCGGCCTTCTGGCCGACCTGGCGCGCGAAGTAGGCGCTGCCGTAGCCGGCGTCGAACGAGCCGACGTCCGCGTCGGTCTGCTTGAAGCGGCCGTGCTCCGCGGAGGCGATGGAGAGGTCGCAGACGACGTTGAGGGAGTGCCCGCCGCCCGCCGCCCAGCCGGGCACGAGGGCGATCACGACCTTCGGCATGAACCGGATCAGCCGCTGCACCTCGAGGATGTGCAGGCGTCCGCCGCCCGCAGCGTTCTGCTCGCCCTCGTACCGGTAGCCGTCACGGCCCCGGATCCGCTGGTCTCCGCCCGAGCAGAACGCCCAGCCGCCGTCCTTCGGGCTCGGTCCGTTGCCGGTGAGCAGCACGACCCCGACCGCGGGGTCGGTGCGCGCGTCCTCGAGCGCCCGGTACAGCTCGTCGACCGTGCGGGGGCGGAAGGCGTTGCGCACCTCCGGCCGGTCGATGGCGACGCGGGCGATCCGCCCGTCGCGGCTGCGGTGGGCCGTGACGTCGGTGAAGTCCGCGGCGACCGCGGACGGGGTCCAGGCGTCGGCGTCGAACAGCTCGGAGACGGGCACCGCCTCACCCTACGAGCGGCGCCCGCGGAACGGATGGGGGGTGACCGTCCGTCCAGTGGCGGCGCTCCAGGATGGGGCGGTGCCCGACACCCAGGACCTGCTCGCGACGCTGCGCGTGGTCGCGCTGCCGATGGTGACGCGCTTCCGCGGGATCGAGGTGCGGGAGGCGGCGCTCCTCGAGGGCCCGGAGGGCTGGACCGAGTTCGCGCCGTTCCCGGAGTACGGGGACGAGGAGGCCGCGCGCTGGCTGGCCGCCGCGATCGAGTTCGGCTGGGAGGCCGTCCCCGAGCCGGTCCGCGCCTCGGTGCCCGTGAACGCGACCGTGCCGGCCCTGGCGGCGGACCGCGTCCCGGAGGTGCTCGCCCGCTTCCCCGGCTGCCGCACCGCCAAGGTGAAGGTCGCGGAGCCGGGCTCCTCGCTCGCCGACGACGTCGCGCGGGTGCGCGCGGTGCGGGACGCGCTCGGGCCGGAGGGCCGGGTCCGCATCGACGCGAACGCGGTGTGGAACGTGGACGAGGCGGAGCACGCGCTCCGCGCCCTCGCGCCCGCGGACCTCGAGTACGTGGAGCAGCCCTGCGGCACGGTGGACGAGCTGGTGCGGCTGCAGCAGCGGATTCGCGACCTGCGGATCCCGGTCGCGGCGGACGAGTCGATCCGGCGCTCCGCCGACCCGCTCGCCGCCGCGGCGGCGGTCGACGTGGTCGTGCTGAAGGCCGCGCCGATCGGCGGGATCCGGAAGGCGCTGGCCTTCGCCCGCCTCGCGGGCCGCGCCGCGGTGGTGTCCTCGGCGCTCGACACCTCGGTGGGGCTCGCGATGGGCGCGCACCTCGCGGGAGCGCTGCCGCGCCTCCCCCACGACTGCGGCCTCGGCACCGGCGCGCTGCTGCGGGCCGACGTGACGGAGGACCGCCTGCTGCCGGAGTCCGGAGCGATCCCGGTCCGTCGCGTCGTCCCGTCCCCGGCGCTGCTCGACCGCTTCGCCGCCGACGCCGAGCGCACCGCGTGGTGGGCGGACCGCGTCCGCCGCTGCGCCGCCCTGCTCCCCTGATCGTTCAACTTGTAGGCAGATCTCGCCCGCCGGCGGCGATCCGCCTACAAGATGGAAGGTCAGCCGGTGGGGAGGCCGCTGTAGGTGTGCAGGCCCTTGAAGAAGACGTTCACGACGCCGAAGTTGAACAGGATGCAGGCGTAGCCGATCAGGTTCAGCCACGCGGACCCGGTGCCGCGCCAGCCGAGGGTCGCGCGGGCGTGCAGGTAGCCGGCGTAGACGACCCAGATGATGAAGGTCCACACCTCCTTGGTGTCCCAGCCCCAGTAGCGGCCCCACGCGTGGTCCGCCCAGATCGCACCGGCGATCAGGGTGAAGGTCCAGAGGATGAAGCCGACGACGCTGATCCGGTACGCCAGGTTCTCCAGGCGGTCGGCGGTCGGCACGGTGGCGAGCAGCTTGAGGCGCTCCGGGCGGCCCGCGTCCACCTGCCGCTGCCGGCGCACCTGCAGCAGCTGCACGGCCGACAGCGCCGCCGCGAGGGTGAAGAACCCGGTGCCGAGGATCGCGACGAGCACGTGCAGCACGAGCCAGTACGACTGCAGCGCGGGCTGCAGCGGCGACACCTCCACGTGGAAGCCGACGGTGGCGATGCCGAGCAGCAGGACCACGAAGCCGGTGATCACCGAGCCGAGGAACCGCAGGTCGATGCGGGTCAGCACGCCGAGGAAGACGAGGACCATCACCAGCGTGCCGGTCATCGAGAACTCGTACATGTTCGCCCACGGCACCCGGCCGGCCGCGACCCCGCGCAGCACGACGGCGCCCGCGTGCAGCACCAGCGCGACGACCGTCAGCGCGAGGCCCACCCGGGCGGAGGTGCGTCGCGGTTCGGACGGCGGGGCCGCAGGCGGCTCCGCGACGAGCACGGCGGTGCCGCCGCCCCGCTCGGCCCTGGACTCCTCGCGCACGAGCGGCGCGGAGACGGCCTGGGCCGCGGCGGATCGGCGCGCGAGGTCGAGCGCGAAGGCGATGAACGCCATCGCGTACACGGCGATCGCCGAGACCAGCAGCAGCTCCGAGAGCTGATCGAGCGGGTTCACGGGCAGCAGCCTAAGCGGCGGTCAGCGGGTCGCCGGCGCCGGTCGGGCGGCTCCCGGCTCGAGGAGCCCCCGGTGCTCCCGCTGCAGGTCGGCGACCGCCCGCTCGAGGCCCGGGTCGTCGCCGCGGGCGAGCCCCGCGTACTCCACGAGCAGCCCGTCCTCCTGCTCGCTCACCTTGACCCACATCCGCCGCCTGGGCACGAGCAGCGAGGTGATGAGACCGAGCACCGCGAGCCCCACGAACAGGGCGACGAGCCCCTGGGAGGGGTCGTGGTGCACATCGAGCGCGGCGTACCGGTCGATGCCGTTCAAGGTGATGGACCCGAGCCCGTCCGGCAGCGTCCTCGTCTGCCCGATCGCCAGCTGCACCGGGTCGGTCCTGCCCGCGATCTGCGTGAGCCCGGTCGGGTCGAGCTCGTAGACGTTCTGCGGCACGCCCGCGCCGTTGTCGATCGCGCCCTCCCAGGCGAAGAGCGACAGCAGGCTCTGCGTGCCGACGGACGGGTAGATCGACTTGAAGGTGCCGTCGGTCAGCTCCGCGGCGGTGGGGTACAGGAAGCCCTGGAACCCGATCTGCCGCTTCTGGTCCGGGGTGTTCAGCACCTTGATGACGCCGGAGGAGGTCAGGCCGGGGTCGCCGCCCGGCTGGAACGGCACGGGGCCGGACTGGAGCACCTCGCCGTCCGCGTCCCGGATCGTGACGTCGGGGGCGTAGCCGTTGCCGAGGAGGTAGACGCTGGTGCCGCCGATGTCGAGCGGCTGGTTCACCTTGATCACGTGCTGCTCGGGGGCGCAGGTCGTGCACATGCGCGTCGTGACGTGCGCGGTGTAGTCGATGGGCTGCCCGAGCGCGTTCGGGTTCTGCTTCTCGTAGGTCACGTCGAGCCGGTCGAGCGTCAGCGCGTAGGGCCGCATCGACCCTGGGGAGAAGAAGCGGCCCGGCGTGACGCTGTCGTAGTCGTTCTGCGAGTTGGTGAAGGTCTCGCCGGTCACGACGACGCGCTGCGCGGTCCAGGTGAAGCCGCCGCCGATGAAGACGGTGACGAGCACCCCGACGAGCGCGCCGTGGAACAGCAGATTCCCGCTCTCGCGCAGGTAGCCGCGCTCGGCCGACACGCTCGTGCCGTAGCGCGCGGTGCGGTAGCGCCCGCGGCGCAGCAGCCGCTGCGCCGCGTCGACCGCGTCCTCGGCCGCGACGCCCGGGAGCACCACGGCGGAGGAGGCGGGCAGCCGGCCGAAGCGCGACGGCGTGCGGGGCGGCGCTGCGCGCAGCGCGCGCAGGTGGTGCCCGAGCCGCGGCACGACGCAGCCGATCAGCGAGATGAACAGCAGGATGTAGATCGCGGAGAACCAGACCGACGTGTAGACGGTGAAGCCCTGCAGGAAGTCGACGACGCCGACGAAGGCGGGGTTCGCGCGCCGCCAGGCGATCACGCCGTTCGGGTCGGCGGACTGCTGCGGCAGCAGGGACCCCGGCACCGCGGCGACCGCGAGCGCGAGCAGCAGCAGCAGCGCGGTCCGCATGCTGGTGAGCTGCCGCCACGCCCAGCGCAGCCACTCGACCGGGCCGAGCGCGGGGTGCACGACCTGGTCCGCGACGACGACGAACTCGTCGCGCCCGTCAGATGGCCGGGACATAGCCGCCGATCAGGACCTGGAGGCGGTCGACGATGACGGCCCAGGCGCCGGACACCATGAGCACGCCGACGAGGACGAGCAGCGCGCCGCCCGCGAGGTTCACCGCGCGGATGTGCCGGCGCACCGCGCCGACGGCGCCCGACGCCCAGCCGAAGCCGAGCGCGAGCAGCACGAACGGCACGCCGAGCCCGATCGAGTAGCACGCCGCGAGCACGACGCTCGCGCCGAGCGAGCCGCTCGTGAGCGCCATCGACTGGATCGCGAAGAGGGTGGGTCCCACGCACGGCGTCCAGCCGAGCGCGAAGACGACGCCGAGCAGCGGCGCGCCGATGAGGCCCGTGCGCGGCCGCCAGGTCGCCGCGAAGCGGCGCTGCAGCGGGCCCAGCCCGCCGACGAAGACGAGCCCGAGCAGGATCACCACCACCCCGGCGATGCGCGTGACGAGGTCGAGGTACTGGTTCAGCAGGAACCCGACGCTCGCGAACACGGTCGACGTGCCGACGAAGACGACGGAGAAGCCGAGCACGAACAGCGCGGCGCCGAGCACGACGCGGCGGCGCCCCTGCGCCGCGGCCGTCTCCGTGCCGGAGACGTAACCGAGGTACCCGGGGACCAGCGGCAGCACGCAGGGCGACGCGAACGAGACGGCGCCGGCGGCGAGGGCGATCGGCGCTCCGAGGAGCAGCTGCCCGCCGAGCGCGGGCCCGATCACGCCGCGGTCCCGTCGACGGCGTCCTGGATGAGGGTCCGGAGCACCGATTCGTTCGCCAGCGACCCGTACCGCGCCGTCACCCGGCCCTCCCGGTCGAGCACGAGCGTGGTCGGGGTCGTGTTGGGGCCGCGGACCCCGGCGAAGGCGAGCTGCGCGGCCGAGCCGTTCTCCTGGTCGACGACGCTCGGGTAGCCCGGGGAGAACTGCCGCTCGAAGCCCGCCGCGGTGGCCCGGTCGTCCCTCGTGTTCACGCCGACGAACCGCACGCCGTCCTTCGCGAAGTCCGCGGCGAGGTCCTTCAGCACCGGCGCCTCGGCGCGGCACGGCGAGCAGGCGTTGTACCAAAAGTTCACGACCGTCACGGAGCCCCGGGTGTCCTTCAGGTCGAACGGCTTCCCCTCCACGGTGGTGCCGGTGAACTCGACCGGCGGCGTGTCCGGGTGCTTCCACTCCGTCACCACCCCGTTGATGTCGAGACGGTCCTGGTTCGGGCCCGCCTCGGTGCAGCCGGTGAGCAGCAGCGCGGCCGCGAGCACCGGCACGAGCGCGCGCCTCACGTCGCGCCCCGGTCGACGGCGCCCGCGAGCAGCGGCGCCGCGGGGTCGCGGTAGCCGGTCTCGACGAGCCGGCCGCCCTGGAGCGCGAAGCTGGTGACGGAGGACAGCGCGCAGCGGCGGTGCCGCGGGTCGGTCGCGAGCGGCTTGCGCGCGACCGAGCGGTGCACCATCCAGATCGGCAGCTGATGGCTGACGATCACGACGTCCCCGTCGGGGGTCGTCCGGAGCGCCTCCATGACCGCGGGCCGCATGCGCTGCACGACGTCGGTGAAGGGTTCGCCCCACGACGGGCGGCCGGGGTTCGCGAAGAGCCGCCAGTCCTTCGGCGAGCGGACGAGGGACCGCCAGGCGAGGCTGCGGCCCTCGAAGCGGTTCCACGCCTCGACGACCCGCTCGTCGGTCTCGATCTCGATCCCGAAGCGGTCCGCGATCGGCTGCGCGGACTGCTGGGTGCGCAGCATCGGCGACGCGATCAGGCGGGTCACGGGCAGGGGTGCCAGCCCCTCGGCCGTCATCGCGGCCATCGCCTCGCCGCGTTCCGAGAGGCGGAAGCCCGGCAGGCGCCCGTAGACGACGCCGGCGGGGTTGTGCACCTCGCCGTGGCGGACGAGGTGGACGGCTCGTGCGACCACCCCCGCAGTGTACGGAGCCCCCGAGGGGTCGTCGCGCGGCCACCGGTCGTTCCGGGCGGCTGACTAGGGTTTCGCGGGTGACCGACCGCACCCTGATCGCCGACCTCGCCCCGCTGCCCGACGGCCCCGTCGCCGTCGCCGGATGGGTGGAGACGGTGCGCGACCAGAAGAAGGTGCAGTTCGTCGTGCTGCGCGACGAGTCCGGCGCCGTCCAGCTGGTCCGCCCCCGCCCCGAGGGCGACGACGAGGTCTCGTCCGCGATCTCCGGGCTCGCGCTCGGCAGCTTCGTCCGAGTCGCCGGCGCGCTGAAGCACGACGAGCGGGTGAAGCTCGGCGGGATCGAGGTGAAGGTCGAGTCGCTCGACGTCGTCGCCGCGAGCCTGCCGGAGCAGCCGATCGCCGCCGACTCCTCGATCGACAAGCGCCTCGACCACCGCTTCCTCGACCTGCGCAACCCGGTGAACGCCCTGATCTTCAAGGTGCAGACGACGTTCGAGCACGCGCTGCGCACCTGGTGGGTCCAGCACGGCTACATCGAGATCCACACCCCCAAGCTGATGAACAGCCCGTCGGAGTCGCGCGCCGAGCTGTTCCAGGTGCCCTACTTCGAGACCACCGCCTACCTCGCGCAGAGCCCCCAGCACTTCAAGCAGATGGCGCAGGCCGCCGGCTTCGGGAAGGTCTTCGAGATCGCGGACGCCTTCCGCGCCGACCCGTCGTTCACCGCGCGGCACGCCACCGAGTTCACGTCCGTCGACGCGGAGATCAGCTGGATCGACAGCCACGAGGACGTGATGGCGATGCACGAGGCCGTGCTCGTCGCCGGGTTCGAGGCGGTCCGCGAGGCGCACGGGGAGGAGGTCGAGCGCCTGCTCGGCGTCACGGTCGAGGTGCCGAGCACCCCGTTCCCGCGCATCCCGCTCGCCCGGGCGAAGGAGATCGTCGCCGAGCGCGGCTACACCGTCCCGCGCGCCGACGCGGACATGGACCCTGAGGGCGAGCGCCGCATCAGCGACTTCGTCCGCGAGGAGTTCGGGCACGACTTCGTGTTCCTCACGGACTACGCCACGAGCATCCGGCCCTTCTACCACCGGCGGCACGACGACGACCCCGCGCTCACGAACAGCTACGACCTGATCTACCGCGGCACCGAGATCTCGACGGGCGCGCAGCGCGAGCACCGCATCGACGTGCTGCTCGACCAGGTGCGCGACAAGGGCCTCGACCCGGCGGAGCTGGACGACTACCTCGAGTTCTTCCGGTACGGCGTCCCGCCCCACGGCGGGTTCGGCATGGGGCTCGCCCGCGTGCTGATGCTGATGCTCGGGAGGTCCAGCATCCGCGAGACCACCTACCTGTTCCGCGGCCCGAACCGGCTCCGGCCGTGAGCGGGCTCGCGCGACGCGGCCGGGACCGCGCCACGGCCGGGGAGAGCGGCCGGGTGGTCGCCGGTCAGTGGAGCGACGGCTTCGGCCGCTTCGCGATCCGCTGCCTGCAGGCGATCATCGTCATCGCGCTCGCGACCGGCGTCGTCATCGCCGGGCTGGCGGTCAAGACCGTCGTGATCTCGCTGCTCGTCGCGCTGATCCTCTCCTGCGCCTTCCACCCGCTGGTGCGCCTGCTCGAGCGGGTGGGCCTGCCGAACGCCCTCGCGGCGCTCATCACGCTGCTCGTCGTGATCGGGCTCCTGGCGGGCGTGCTCACGCTCATCGGCTTCGCCGTCGCCGGCCAGACGGACCAGCTGGGCTCGGCGGTCTCGGACGGGATCGACCAGCTGGAGACGTTCCTCTCCGGGTTCGGCGTGCAGATCTCGAGCGAGCAGGTGCAGCAGGCCCTGAACTCGGCCGGCGACTACGTCACGAGCGCCTCCTTCGGCTCCACGGCCCTGTCCGGGCTCTCGACCGTCGGCAACATCGTCACGGGGCTGCTGCTCGTGATCGTGATCTCCTTCTTCTTCCTGCGCGACGGCGGCCGCATCTGGGCCTTCCTGATCCAGGTCTTCCACGGCGAGGCGCACGCGCGGGCCGCGCGCATCGGGCAGAGCAGCAAGGAGGTGCTCGGCGCCTACGTGCGCGGCACCGCGACGGTCGCCGCGGTCGACTCGACCCTGATCGGCGTCGGGCTCTTCCTGCTGCAGGTGCCGCTGGCCCTGCCGCTCGCGGGCCTCGTGTTCGTCACCGCCTTCATCCCGGTCGTCGGCGCCACGCTCGCGGGGGCGGTCGCCGCGCTCGTCGCGCTGGTCTTCAACGGCCCGCTCATCGCGCTGGCGGTGATCGGCGTGGTGATCCTGGTCAACCAGGTGGACGGCAACCTGCTGCAGCCGCTGATCATGGGGAAGGCGCTGTCGCTGCACCCCCTCGTGATCCTGCTCGCGCTGACCGCGGGGACGATCCTCGGCGGCGTCATCGGCGCGATCCTCTCCGTGCCGACCGCCAGCGTGATCTGGACGGCGATCAAGGCCTGGAACGGCCACGGCGACCCCTCGCGGGACGACGGGGAGTCCGAGTCGGACGACGGGTCGGCGCAGCCCGCCTGATCCGCGTCAGGCCCCCGCGGCCGCCAGCAGGTCCTCGCGCAGCCGCCCGGCGTCGATCCGCCAGCGGTCGTGCAGCGCCGTGCCGATGAGCACGACCGGGATGTCGTCGTGCCAGCGGGCGTCGAGCGCGGCGTCGTCGAGGATCGAGCGTTCGGCGACCGCGACCTCCACGCCCTCCGCCCTGAGGTCGCCGACCACCCGCTCCACGACCGCGCGGGCCTCGTCGCAGAGGTGGCAGGCGGGCTTGCCGACGAGCGTCAGTTCGGGCACGAGCACGTCGCCAGCGTAGGACGGCGGCGCTACACGCGGTCCGTGAAGAGCGCTCTCCGCGCCGCTCGCCGCAGCTCGATCTCGTGCATCACGAGCGCGGCGAGGTCGACGAGCGAGGCCATCTCCGCCTCGGTGAACTCCCGCGGCCGGCGGTCGAAGACGCAGAGCGCGCCGAGGTGGTGGCCGTCGTCGCCCACGAGCGGAGCCGCCGCGTAGGACCGGACCTCCGGGCCGCCGACCACCAGGGCGTTGCCGCGGGTCCGCGGGTCCACGAGGGCGTCCGGGATCGACCATGCCCCGTCACCCGTGCGGGTCGTCGAGCAGAAGGCCGTGCTCCGGTCGACCTGCCGCTCCGCCCACCCGTGGCTCGACATGAACCACACGCGGTCGAGGTCGATCAGCGTGACGAGCGCGATCGGCACCCCGAGCATGCGGCTCGCGAGCCGGGTGATGGTGTCGAAGACCTCGTCCGGCGGCGAGTCGAGCAGGTCGTAGCTGCGCAGCACGGCCAGCCGGCTCGACTCGTCGGCGTCGAGGAGGCCCGCATCGACGTCCTGGGCGTCGACGCCCTCGACCACCAGCTGCTGCTGCAGCCGCACGGCCACCTCGTGCGGCGAGGGCCGATGCGCGGGCTCGAACGCCGTCATCCGGCGCAGGGTGTCCGCGAGCCCGGTCGGGAGGTCGTCCGGGATGCGCGGGTCCCGCTCCAGCCGTGCGAACGCGGACGCCTCGATCGAACCCGGGTACTCGACGCGACCGGTGAGCGCCTCGAGCAGCACGAGGCCGAGCGAGTACACGTCGCTCGCGGGCGTCGCGTCCAGGCCCTCCACCTGCTCGGGGCTGAGGTAGGCGGCCGACCCGACGGTGTACTCGCTCGTGTCCCGCTCGCCCACCAGGGCGGCGATCCCGAAGTCCGCCAGCTTGCCGGTGATCGGCTTGGCGCCGTGGAGGTCGGACAGCAGCACGTTGGCGGGCTTGAGGTCGCGGTGGATGAACCCGGAGCGGTGGACGTAGTGCAGCGCCTCGGCGAGGTCGAAGCCGAGCCAGGCGACCTCCGTCGCGGTGAGCACGGCGCCCCCGGCCAGCCGCGTGCGCAGGTCCCGGCCCCGCACCAGCTCCATCACCAGGTAGATCTGCGGCGCCTCGCCCTCCGGCGTCTCGACGCCGGCGTCGAAGAGGGTGGTGAGCGCGTAGTGGTTCAGCGCGGCGACGACCCGCGCCTCGGCCTCCTGCAGGCGGAGCGCCTCGGCCTCGGCCGCGCGGGTGCGGAACAGCTTGATCGCCACGTCCCGCCCGAGCAGCAGGTCGCGGGCGGCGTGGACCGTCGCCATGCCGCCCGAGCCGATCCGGGCACCGAGCCGGTAGCGGCCGCCGAGCAGGGCGCCCTCCAGCAGCAACGAGTCGTCACCGCTGCGCGCGGAGGTGCCCCGGGGCTTCTGCAGCGGTTCCTGCCGCACCGCGACCGGGTTCCGCGGCGGCGCGGTCGTCACCCGGTGGGCGCCCGCGCGTGCGCCGCGGGTCGTCCAGGGCGGGGTCGGCAGCGGCACGCAGGGAACCGTACGGCACGGGCGTAAGGGAGCGACCCGGTCGTCGCGATGCGGCCGATCAGCGAGCGCGACCGGTCCTCCCCGGACCGCCCGAGCCGCGACGCGGGGCCGAGCACGCATAGGCTGGTCCTCCCATGGAGGACGCGCCCGTCGTGCCGCGACCGCTGCCGGTCGCGGCCTTCTTCGACGTCGACAAGACGCTGGTCAACGGCGCCAGCGCGCTCTTCCTCGCGCGGGCGGCACGGTCGCTCGGGATCGTCGGCCGCCGGGACCTCGTGCGCTTCGGGTGGAAGGCCCTCTCGTTCCGCCGGCACGGGGAGCGCCAGAGCGTGCTCGACGAGGTCCGCGAGCGCGCGATGGTGCTGCTCGCGGGGCACTCCGCCGCCGAGCTGCACCGGCTCGCCGGGCAGGTGGTGCGCACCATGCAGCCGAAGATCTGGCCGGAGACCCGCGCCCTCCTCGACGCGCACCGCGAGGCGGGCCACGAGGTCTGGCTGATCTCCGCGACCCCCGACTTCCTCGCCGCGGAGCTCGCGGCCGAGCTGGGCGCGACCGGCGGCATCGGCAGCGGGCTCGAGGTGGAGGACGGGATCTTCACCGGCCGGTTCACCGGACCCACGATGCACGGCGCCGAGAAGGCGGTCGCGGCGACGGCGCTGATGCGCGAGCACGGCTGCGATCCCGCGGACTGCTTCGCCTACAGCGACTCGATGAACGACCTGCCGCTGCTCACGGCCGTCGGCACGCCGGTGGCGATCAACCCGGACCGGGCGCTGCAGCAGCACGCGAGGGCGCAGGGCTGGCGCACGCTGACGCTCGACCCGGCGAGCATCCGGGCCGAGCGCCGTCGGGTGCGGGCGGGCGCCCGCACCCGCTGACTACTTCTTGTTGCGGCGCTGGTGGCGCGTCTTGCGCAGCAGCTTGCGGTGCTTCTTCTTCGCCATCCGCTTGCGGCGCTTCTTGATGACCGAACCCATGGGAACTCCTCACTCTCGCTGTTGACCGGCACGCCGGCGAGAGCGGGGCGTGCGGAAGAGCCCCGACAGTCTAGACGACCGCGGCTCCGCGCCCTTCAGGTCAGCGTCGGATGCGGCCGACGAGCGACGCCGCGGTCGCTCCGAGGCGCACGGCCGCGACCCGCGCCCGCGGCGCGAGCGGCGCGGGAGACAGCTCGGCCACCGCCTCGACCGGCTCGGGCACGGGCTGCGCCGCCGCGACCGCCGGCTTGACGAAGGGACCGAGCCATTCGGCGATCGGCTGCAGCCCGGCCGGCTCGAGCCGGTAGAAGCGGTGCTGCCCCTGCTCGCGCACCGTCACGACCCGGAACTCGCGCAGCGTCTTGAGGTGCTTCGACACGGTGGGCTGGCTGAGCCCGAGCCGTGCCACGAGCTGACCGACGCTCGCCTCGCCCGCGCCGCCCGGCACCTCGGCCTCGTCGAGCAGTGCGCGCAGCAACTCGCGCCGGGTCGGGTCGGCGACGACGTCGAACAGATCCGCCACGGCTCCCGACCCTAGGCGCATGCACCGGGAAGCACCATTCCCCTCGGCGCATGCATCCGTGGCGCAGGACCCCCGCCTACACTCGGCCGCTTCCTCGGGAGGGACGGCGATGGCGGCGACGGACGGACACGCGACGGAGGGCATCGTCCAGGCGGTGGGCCGGGTGAAGAACGTGCGCTCGGTGCCCCTCGTCCGGTACGCGCACGAGGACGAGACGGGACGCCCGGTCGTCGTGATCCGGGTCGGGCTGCCGCCGCTGCTGCCGCTGACGGAGGTCGTGACGGCGATCGCCCACGTGCAGCTCACGCTCGCGCGGCTGGTCCCCGCGGGCGCGGCGGTGCACGTCGAACCGGACGTCGCGGCGGATCAGGCGACGCCGACCGAGGCGATCGTCATCCGCGGGATGGAGTAGGCCCGGGCGACGCCCGCCGGACGGCGAAGAAGTCGGCGAGCACCGCGGCGCACTCGTCCGCGAGGACACCGGCGACGACCTCGACCGCGGCACCGACGCGGCGGTCGCGCAGCACGTCGAGCACCGAGCCGACGGCCCCGGCCTTCTCGTCCCAGGCGCCGAAGACGAGCCGGCGCACGCGGGACTCGAGCAGCGCTCCCGCGCACATCGTGCAGGGTTCGAGCGTCGCGACGAGCGTGCAGCCGTCGAGCCGCCAGTCGCCAGCCGTCCGCGCCGCCTCCCGCAGGGCGACCACCTCGGCGTGCGCGAGCGGGTCGTGCTGCGCCTCGCGACGGTTCCGGCCGGCGCCGAGCACGCGGCCGTCGGGGGCGAGGACCACCGCGCCGACGGGCACCTCCCCCTCGGCGGCGGCGAGCCGCGCCTGCGCGAGGGCGAGCCGCACGGCGTCCCGGTCCTCCACGGCCCCTCCTCGCGCCGGGATCCGGTGCCCGCGCGGTCACTACCCTTGCAGCATGCGCGTGCACGTCGCCGACCACCCCCTCGTCACGCACAAGCTCACGGTGCTGCGGGACCGCACGACCTCCTCCCCCACGTTCCGGGCGCTGACGAGCGAGCTGGTGACCCTGCTCGCGTACGAGGCCACCCGCTCCGTCCGCACGGTGCCGGTCGTGATCGACACCCCCGTCGCGCGCACCGAGGGCGTCGCGATCGCCGACCCGAAGCCGATCGTGGTGCCGATCCTGCGCGCCGGCCTCGGGATGCTGGAGGGGATGACGACGCTGCTGCCGAGCGCGGAGGTCGGCTTCCTCGGCATGGTGCGCGACGAGGAGACGCTCGAGCCGGCGGTGTACGCCGAGCGGCTCCCCGCCGATCTGCACGACCGGCAGTGCTTCGTCATCGATCCGATGCTGGCGACCGGCGGCAGCCTGATCGCCGCGATCGAGTACCTGTTCGACCGCGGCGCGGTCGACGTCACGGCGGTGTGCCTGCTCGCGGCCCCCGAGGGCCTCGAGGCCGTGGAGCGGGCGACGGCGGGCCGCGAGGTCACGGTCGTGCTCGGCGCGCTCGACGAGCGCCTGAACGAGCGCGGCTACATCGTCCCGGGGCTCGGTGACGCGGGCGACCGGCTCTACGGCACCGTCCCCGCCTGAGGCCCCCTCGGCGCGCTCGCGCTCGGACGGTTGACACGTCCGGGATCGGCGGGCATCATCCCGGCATGTCCTCCCTGCGCTGCACGACCGCCGTTCCGGCTCGGCAGGCCCCGCAGTCGATGATGCGCGGCCCGCTCAGCCGCCGAATGTGTCGCTGACCGTTCGTGATCGCCGCCCGCACCGCGGGCCCCGCGCCGTCGTGCGCGCTCCGAACGGCCGACCCGCCACGGGCCGGCTCCCCCGCTGACGTCCGCCCGCGCGGACCGCACCGAAGGACCACCTCCGCGATGAGCACCGCCTCCTCCACCACCGCTCCCACCACCGCCACCACCGCCCCGTCGGGCCGCGCCCGCGGCTTCGCCCTCTACGTCGGCGTCGACGAGGAGACGGCCCGCGCGGCCGGCGTCGATCTGGCGACCGTCGTCGACGCCCTGCGCCGACTCACCGCCGAGCTCGTGCCGGGCGCGGAGACCTACGCCGCCGTCGCCCTGGCCCCGGCCGGCGCCGGCGGCCGGGACGTCGACGTCGTGCGGCGCGCGCTCGCCGACCGCGCTCCCGCCTCGGCGCCCGCGCCGAAGCGGCGCACCGGGCTCACGATCGACCTCGGCCGCAAGAAGCTGCGCGTCGACGGGGAGACGGCTCCGCTCACGTACCGCGAGTTCGAGCTGCTGCAGTTCCTCGTGCTGCGCGAGGGCCGCACGGTGCCGCGCACCGAGATCATCGACTCGCTGTGGGGCGGCACGGACGCCGAGGTGCCGAACGAGCGCACGATCGACGTCCACGTGCGACGGCTGCGGGCGAAGCTCGGCGAGTACGGCGACGTCGTGCGCACCGTGCGGGGCGGCGGGTACCGCTTCGACCGCCACGCGGACGTGGTGATCCGCTACGGCCAGACGGCGAGCCCCGACCGCGTCTAGCACCGATCCGCCCGTCGCGCTCACAGCACTTCCCGAGCGTCCGACACGCCGCGGGGGCTGGCGCCCCGTTACCTGACCGTTATACGGTCGTTCTCGCGTCGACCGGTTGCTGTGGCGGACGGCGTGTGTGATTGCAGGACACTCTTGGTGCAAGGGATGGGGTCGGTCGCCGCCTCTGCGGCCGGCCCCTGATCGCTCGGACTGGTGACCCGGGCGGACGCGAAGAAGGCCCCGCTCCGTGAAGGAGCGGGGCCTTCTTCGCGAGCACCGGTCAGACCGTGAAGCCGCGGTGCCGTCGGAAGAGCTTGCGGATCATCGTCAGCGTCTGGACGATCGTGACCACGGCGAGCGCCGTCCAGCCGACCGCCAGCAGCGTCGACTGCACCGCGGGCAGCAGGTTCAGCCAGCCCCAGCCGAGCGCCGCCGCGACCAGCACGGTGCCGAGCAGGCCGAGGACGACGCCGCCGCCGCCCCCGTCGCCGTTCTCGGCCCGCGCCTGGGCGGCCCAGTTGTCGCGCTCCGTGCGGGTCAGCACCTGCACCCACGCCTTCAGGAAGTGGATCCCGCGCAGCAGCATGTACAGCTCGCCGGGCACGAAGAGCAGCGCGTAGAAGACGTCCCGGGCGGTGTAGCCCTTGATGCTCATCGCGATGCGCAGGGTGAGCAGGATCGACACGACCGGCGGGATCGCCCACCACCAGCTGAACTGGAACGCGCCGATGGACAGGGACGCCGCGGCGAGCGCGATGAACAGCACGCGGGAGGCCAGGTTCATGATCATCGCGAGGTTCTCGCGCCAGCGCAGCCGCAGGTTCGCGTGGAACGGCTTCTGCAGGATCAGCTCGACGCCGCCCGCGTTCCACTTCACCTGCTGCGCGTCGAGCGCGCGCATCGTGAGCATCGGGCCGACGTCCGCGCGCGCCTTGGACGAGATCTTCGTGCGGTAGCCGGCGGACTTCAGCTGCAGCGACAGCAGCGAGTCCTCGATCTCGGAGTCCGTGACCCACGGGGAGTCCTGGCGGTTGGCGGCCATCGTCCGCTTCATCGCCTCGACGTTCAGGAGGGAGCACTGGCCGCCCAGGACCGCCATGTTGCGGTTCCGCAGCAGGTTGTCCATGTTGAAGCCGGCGAACTGGAACCGCTGCGAGCGCACGAGGAAGCGCTGCATGCCGGTGCGCGCGTGGCTCTGGTCGAAGCCGTAGATGGCCGAGATGCCCCCGATGCGGCTGTCGCTCACCATCTCCTCGGTGAGGTGCTGCACGCAGCGGCGGTCGAGCGTCGTGTCGCCGTCGACGCCGAGGATGTAGTCGAAGTCCTTCGCCAGCGCGAAGCCGTAGTTGAGGGCGCCGACCTTCTTGTCCGGTACCTCGCCGAGGTCGATCACGGTCACCTGGCAGCTGTACCGGTGGTCGCGGTAGGTGCGGGAGTGCAGGCCCTCGAACTCGCGGGCCACGAAGTAGGTCTCGTCGGTGGAGTTGTTGACGAGCACGAAGACCGCGTCGGGGACGCGCGTCTGGTTCAGCAGCGACTCGAGGGTCGCGGTGATCGACTCCTCCTCGTTGTACGCGGGGAGGATCGCGGCGATCCGGACGTCCTGCACCTTGCGGCGCGTCGGCAGCTCGAGCAGGTGCTCCAGCTGCGTCACCTCACCGGTGGAGGCGGTGGCGGAGGGGTTCGCGGGGGTGTTCACGGATGGGGGTCTCCGGGCTGGCGGACGCGTGGCGAAGGGAGGGGAGCCGGCGTCGGCGGGTTGCGGGCGGCTGGGTGGACCGCGCGGGCGGCCTGGGGGAGCCGCGGCTCCGAAACTAGGAAGAGCCTGGGAATTCCGCGAAGTCCCACAACGGGGGGCCCTCCGTCGGGGGTCTCGTCGGAGCGCGCTGCTTGGATCCCTGACGTGACGCAGGACGGACCGGTCGTCGTGTGGTTCCGGGACGACCTCCGCGTCTCGGACCACCCTGCGCTGCGCGCCGCGGTCGACTCGGGGGCGCCGGTGCTGCCCGTGTACGTCGTCGACGACTCGGGCCACGGCGCGAGGCCGCTCGGGGCGGCGAGCCGCTGGTGGCTGCACCACAGCCTCGCCGCCCTGTCGGCGTCCCTCGAGAAGCGGGGCGCTCGTCTGGTGCTCCGGGAGGGCGACGCGGAGGAGGAGATCCGCGCGGTGCTGCGGCGCAGCGGCGCCTCGCGGCTGCTGATGGACCGGCGCTACGCGGCCGCCGAGCGCGAGCAGGACCAGCGGGTGCAGCGGCTCGCCGAGCAGGCCGGCGCCGAGGTGGAGTCGTTCACCGGCAGCCTGCTGCACGAGCCCGGCGCGGTGCTGAACGGCGACGGCGAGCGCTTCGGCGTCTTCTCCCCCTTCTTCCGCGCGCTGCAGCGGCAGGGCGACCCGCGCGAGCCGCTGCCCGCGCCGCAGCGCATCGCCGGCTGGGAGGGGTCGGTCCACAGCGAGGCGCTGGACGACCTGCGCCTCCTGCCGACCTCGCCCGACTGGAGCGGCGGCATGGCCGAGACGTGGGAGCCCGGAGAGAAGGGCGCGCACCGCCGGCTCGACGGCTTCGTCCGCGACCACCTGCGGCACTACGCCGCCCACCGCGACGAGCCGGCGGCGGACGTGTCGTCGCGGCTCTCCGCCCACCTGAAGTTCGGCGAGCTGAGCCCGTACCAGGTGTGGCACCGGGTGGCCGCGGCGGACGCGACGGAGGAGGTGCGGACGAAGTTCCTCACCGAGCTGGCCTGGCGCGAGTTCGATTACGACCTGCTCGAGCGCGGGCACGCCCTCGAGCAGGAGAACGTGCACCGGCAGTTCGACCGCTTCCCCTGGGCGGACGTCGACCAGGACGTGCTGCGGGCCTGGCAGCGCGGTCGCACCGGCATCCCGCTCGTCGACGCGGGGATGCGGCAGCTGTGGCACACGGGCTGGATGCACAACCGGGTGCGGATGGTCGTCGCGAGCTTCCTCGTGAAGAACCTCCGCTACGACTGGCGGCTGGGCGAGCAGTGGTTCTGGGACACGCTCGTGGACGCCGACCCGGCGAACAACCCGGCGCAGTGGCAGTGGGTCGCGGGATCCGGGGCGGACGCGGCGCCGTTCTTCCGCGTCTTCAACCCGGTGACGCAGGGGCACAAGTTCGACCCGGCCGGGGAGTACATCGCGGAGTGGGTGCCCGAGCTGCGCGACCTCGACGCGAAGGGCCGGCAGGAGCCGTGGACGGTGCCGGACGACCTCGCGGCCGCGGCGGAGGGCACCGGCCTGCCGGCCTACCCGTCGCCGGTCGTGGACCTGAAGGCGTCGCGGCAGGCCGCGCTCGACGCCTACGCCGAGATGCGCGGCTGACACCGACTCGGGCCCTTCCGGACATCCGGGCCCGCCGCGGCGGGCCCGGATGTCCGGAACGGGCCCGGGCGTCAGCCGTCGAGCCGCCAGGGGGTGACGGCCATCGTGGCGACGTCGGGCTCGCGGCAGCCGCGGAAGGCCCCCTCGAGCGGGTCGCCGCGACGGCGGTCCGCGGTCTCGACGATCAGCGCGGCCCCGGTCGCCGGGGTGCAGCGGTCGCCGAGCGGCCCGCCGTCCTCGCCGACGTTCACGATGCGGACCACCGCGCTCAGGCTGCCGCCCACCGGGAGCCGGAGGACCGGCGTCGGGGCGCCGGAGCCGGTCGCGTCCGGCCCGAGCGGCTGGACGTCCGCGTCGACCATGTGCACGACCGGGGCTCCGCTGATCGAGCACGCCACGCGGCCGCGGTTGGCGAGCACGATCGTGCGGTCGATCGAGCCGGCCCCGGAGTCGGTCCCGCCGAGCGCCAGGTCGAGGTCGACCGGGTCGCAGTCCCGAAGGGCGGAGCCCCCGGACGCAGCGGGCGCGGAGCCCGGGCGCGACGACCCCGACGACGCCGCGGGGACGGACGGAGCCGCGGTGGCGCCCGCGGACGAGCCGTCCTCGTCCTGCTCCTCGACCGCGGACGCGGTCGGTGACGACCCGCTCGAGCCGCTCGCCGGCCCCGGCGCGTCCTCCGGCGCGCTGCAGGCGCTCAGCAGCAGGACGGCCGCGAGCAGCGGGCCGGACAGCAGGGCGGGACCGGGGAGGGGACGGCGGCGATCGGCGGCGCTCACGGCCGGAAGGATCCCGCACGGGGAAGGCGCGCGCCAGCCCCTCCTCCTCACGATTCGGTAGCGTCGCCGCGGTGACCCGGACCCGCGAGCACGGCGCGCCCGCACGCCCGCTGGCGCACTCGCGCCTCGAGGACGTCGTCGCGATCCTGCTCGGCACCTACGTCGCCTCCTTCGGCGTGTTCCTGCTGCACTCGAGCGGTGCGGTCACCGGCGGCACCGCCGGCCTCGCGCTGCTGCTCGGCTACGCGCTGCACCTGCCGTTCGGCGCCGTCTACGCGGTGCTGAACCTGCCGTTCCTCGCGCTCGCAGCCCGGACGCGCGGCGTCGCGTTCGCAGCGCGCACCGCGATCTGCATCGGCCTCATCGCCGCGTGGGCGTTCCTCCACCCCGTCGCCGCGCCCGGGCTGTCGCTGCCGCCGCTCTACGGCGCGCTCACCGGCGACCTGCTGATCGGCATCGCCATGCTCATGCTCTTCCGCCACAACGCGAGCCTCGGCGGGCTGAACACGCTGGCCCTGCTGGCGCAGGACCGGTTCGGCGTCTCCGCCGGACGCGTGCAGCTCGCGCTCGACGCCACGATCGTGCTGCTGTCGCTGCTGGTGGTCCCGTGGCCGCTCGTGCTCGTCTCCGCGGCCGGAGCCGCCCTGCTGAACCTCGTCCTCGTGATGAACCACCGCCCGGGCCGCTACCTCGCGGCCTGAGCGGACCCCGACGGCGCGCCGCCGCGCCTCCGCCGTGCCACGCGAACGGGTGCCTACAGTGCCGCTGTTCCCGGTCGTCCGTGAGGTGGACCGGACTCGAGGACCATCAGGGGGCCGGCAGGTGCGCGACGACACGGACGTGTCCGCCGTTCGACACGCGGTCGGCAGACCCCGCTCGATCTGGGGCGGTCTCGTCAGGACGCTGGCGGTGCTCGTCGCCGTCGTCCTGATCAGCAGCGTCTCGGTCGCGGCCTACGGCGCCTGGCGGATCAACCAGAAGGTGGTCGCCGGCGGCATCGACCTCGGCGACGGCGAGCCCGAGATCGCCCCCATCGACGGCGCCTTCAACGTGCTGCTGGTCGGCGCCGACAACGCGGTCGGGCAGAAGTCGTGGGGCGCCGCCCGCGACGCGACCCTGAACGACGTCAACATCCTCGTCCACGTCTCGGCCGACCACACCCGCGGGACCGTCGTCAGCCTCCCCCGCGACCTGATCATCCCGCACCCGCAGTGCGAGGACCCGAAGACGGGCGAGGTCTTCAGCGCGATGGCGGCGCAGCCGCTGAACGAGGCGTTCTCCCGCGGTGGCCTGCGCTGCGTCGTGAACACCGTCGAGTCGGTGACCGGGTTGAACATCCCCTACGCGGCGCTGTTCTCCTTCGAGGGCACGGTCAAGATGGCGGACGCCGTCGGCGGCGTGGAGGTCTGCACGACGAAGGCGATCGACGACCCGGACGCCGGCCTGAAGCTGAAGAAGGGCCGCTCGACGATCTCCGGCCGCACGGCGCTGGCCTACCTGCGCAGCCGGCACGGGGTCGGCGACCAGAGCGACCTGTCCCGGATCGCGAGCCAGCAGGCCTACATGTCGTCGCTGATGCGCAAGATGACGAGCAGCAACACGCTGTCCGACCCGACGAAGCTGTACGCGCTGGCGAACGCGGCCGCGGACAACGTGAAGCTGTCGAAGTCGCTCGCGGGCATCGACCCGATGGTGCAGATGGCGCTCGCGCTGAAGAACGTCGACCTCGACCACCTCGTCTTCGTGCAGTACCCGGTGGTCGACGACCCGGTGAACCACAACAAGGTGGTGCCGAACGCGCAGCTCGCGCCGGTGCTGATGGACCGCGTGCTGCGCGACCGGCCGATCGCGCTCGGCGACGACGCGCTCGGTCTCAGCACCCGGCTGTCGAAGTCGAAGTCCGCCGACCCCACGCCCTCGCCGTCGAAGACCACGGGGACGAAGAAGTCGGAGTCGGCCGGCGCGGACGGGACCGAGGAGGACCCGACGATCGCGGGGCTCCGCGGGCAGACCGCCGCCCAGCGGACCTGCTCGATCGCCAGCTGACCTCGAAGGCCGCTACGCCGCCGCGAGCAGGGCGGCGAGGACGCCCGCCGGCGCGATGTCGGCCATGCAGGCGGGCGCGTGGTCGGCGGTCAGCGGGCAGCGCGCCTCCCACCAGCACTCCTGCTCCGTGATCGCGGTCGGGCGGCGGACCGGGCAGCCGGGCAGGCCCTGCAGGTTCACGGCGGCGCCCCGGTACCCGTAGCGCGCGGCGAGGGTCGGCCCGAAGAGGCCGACGACCGGCAGCCCGGCGGCCGCGGCGAGGCGCACGGGTCCCGTGTCGCCGCCGGCGGCCGCTCCCCCGAGCCCCGCGGCGGCCGCGGCGAGGCCCGCGACCCCGCGGATCGGCAGCGCCGGCGCCGCAGCCGCGGCGGCCTCGGCGAGCACCCGCCGCTGCTCGGCGACCTCGGAGACGACGACCGGGGTCCGTCCGCGAGCGGCCAGCCCGCGGACGACGTCCGCCCACGAGGCGAGCGGCCAGTGCTTGACCGCCATCCCCGAGTCCGGCATGACGAGCACGGGTGCCCGCGCGCCGAGCGAGTCGAGCACGCGGCGCCCCGCCGCGACCTCGTCCTCCCCGAGCACGACCTTCGGCGGCAGGGTCGCGAGGGCGGGGTCGACGACGCCCTCCTCGACCAGCAGCCGCAGCATGCGGAGATCCACCGGCTCGTCCGCAGGGGGCCTGCGCCACAGGTCCGTCACCGCCCGACGCGCGTGGGCGGCGAGGAGCTCGGGCAGCCCGTGCTGGCGGTTCGTCGTGACCGCGAGGTCGGGTCGCAGTCGTTCGAGCACGGGGCGCACGGCACCGGTCACGGCGGCGCCGTCGCGACCCGGGACCGGTACGACGGCGTGGATCCGCGGGTCGCGCTCGAGCAGGACGTGCCACGGCGCCGTCGTCACCACGGTGAGCCGCGCCTCGGGGTGCGAGCGCCCGAGGGCCTCGATCAGCGGCAGGGCGAGCAGCAGGTCGCCGAGCCCGCCCATCGTGTCGACCACGACGACGTCGTCCGTCACGCCCCGACCTCCGCGTAGAGCGCGAGGTGCCGGGCGGCGATGCCGGACCAGTCCCGCTCGGCGGCCCACGCCTTCCCCGCCTCGGCGACGCGCGCGGCGAGGCCCGGGTCGTCGAGGAGCCGCCGCAGCCCGGTCGCGAGCGCTGCCCCGTCCCGCACCGGGGAGGCGGTGAGGACCCGGAGGCCGTCCGCGAGCTCCGGGTCCGCGCCGTCCGGCGGCGCGGTGACGAGGGTCGGCAGCCCGTGCGCGAGGACGGTGAGGAGGGAGCCGCTCTTCGCGGTCACGCCCGCCGTGAACGGCAGGCATGCGAGGTCGCACGCCGCGAGCAGGCGGGAGGCCGCGTCGGCGGCGAGGAAGCCGGTGAACGCCGTCCGTTCCCCCGCGCCGGCGTCGGCGACCTGGCCCCGCAGCTCCCGCTCGAACGCGCGCGCCTCGTCCGCGGGCAGGGCGAGGGACTCGAAGCCCCCGACGACGAGGAGGTGCACGTCCCGCCCCTCGGCGACGAGGGTCGCGACGGCCTCCGCGAGGTAGCGGACGCCCTTCACGGGGTGGACGAAGCCGAAGAAGGCGACGAGCACCGCGTCCGCGGCGACGCCGAGCTCGGCCCGCACCTCCCGCCGCGCCGTCGCGCGGTCGACCTCCGCGACCCCGACGTTCGCGCCGATCGGCACGGCGGTCGAGCGCACGCGCCCGGCGAACCGCCGCTGCAGCACCGCGGCGTGGGCGGGGTTCGTCACGACGGCCGCCGCGGCGCGGGGCACGAGCAGCACCGTCTCCCGATCCGCGAGGCGCCGCCGCTCGACGAGGCGCCAGAGGCGCCCCGGCAGCGCGCGCTCCCACCGCCACCAGCCGTACTCGTGCAGCGTGACGACGAGCGGGGCCCGGCCGAGCGCCGGCGGCAGCAGGCCGATCCCGGCGCGGAACCGGTACATGGACGGAGCGAACTGCACGTGCACGACGTCCGCGCCGCGGGCGGCGCGAGCGGCGGTCGCGAGCGCGGAGGGCGTCCATCGGCGCCCGACCGAGCGGGCGCCGGGCGGGGACGGCTCCGGCCCCGTGCAGAGGATGCGGACCGTGGCGCCCGCCGCGCGCAACTCGGCGGCCAGGCGGGTCACGTAGTCGGCGACGCCGTCCAGCCCCGGACGCAGGTCGCCGCAGACGAGCAGGACCCGCGGGCCGCCGTCAGACCCCGACCGCACCCGCCGCGTCGTCGCCGGGACCGCCGGCGTCCTCGTCCGCCTCGGGCGCGTCGAGCGCCGTGGCGCCCGTCGTCTCGCCCGCCGCGGCGTCGTCGCCGGCGCCCGCGGTGTCGTCCGCCATCGAGTCGCCGCTCGCGTCGAGCGACTCGTTCGCCGGGGCGTCCGGGTTGGTCGCGGCGTCGAGGTCGCGCGCGCCCGGCGCGACGCCCGCCGCCGAGGCGTCGTCCTCGTCCTGCCCGGGCACGTGCGACTGCACACCCGGGGCTCCCGTCACGGTCTCGGGATCGCTCATGGGTCCCGAGGCTAGGCGCTCCCGCCCATGAGGCCGCTCAGCGCGGGTCGAGCACGAACACGGGGATCGCCCGGTCCGTCTTCCGCTGGTACTCGGCGTAGTCCGGCCAGGCCTCCACCGCGCGGGCCCACCACTCGTCGCGCTCCGGCCCGGTGACCTCGCGCGCGTCGTAGTCCTTCTTCTCCGGGCCGTCCTGCAGCTCGACGTGGGGCTGGTTCTGCAGGTTCCAGAACCACACCGGGTGCTCCGGCGCGCCGCCCTTCGACGCGACGACGGCGTACCGGCCCTCGTGCTCCACCCGCATCAGGGCGGTCTTCCGCAGCTTCCCGCTGCGGGCGCCGACGGAGGTGAGCACGATGATCGGCCTGCCCCGCAGGGTGTTCGCCTCGGCGCCCCCGCTCGCCTCGAAGCGCTCCGCCTGGTCGCGCGCCCACGCCGACGTGCTCGGCTCGTACTCCCCGGTCAACGGCATGCCGCGATCCTCACCCCGCGCCCAGCGGCCGCGCAAACCCCCGAGGCCAGACTGGGCGCATGGCGACCCCCACCTTCCCCGAATGGCTGACCGAGCAGACCGACCGCGGCGACGAGATCGCCGCCTTCGCGCAGCAGGTGGAGCAGCTGACCGACTTCCCGCAGTCCGGCGGCAAGGCGATCTACGACGGCTACTTCGAGACCGCCCTGCCGGCGCAGCAGGAGGTCTACCAGCGCGCGTGGACCGAGTTCGAGGCGTCGCCGGAGCCGGCGCGCAGCGACGACACCGAGCGCCCGACCACCCTTCGCTGACCGAGCGGCGCCGTCCACGGGCGCCTTCCGACTGCACGGGCGACGCATCGCGCCCGGGCGGTCGGGAGGCGCCCGTCTCGCGTGCCGGGCATGACGCACGAGTATTTGCATAAGCCGGTGATACAGTTCTCCTCATGGACGACGGACCCGCCGAGCAGCACCTCGCACTCGGCCGGGCCTTCGAGGAGATCGCCGCATGGCTGCGCCGCAGCCCGCGCACCGACGTGTCCGCCACCGGCCTCAGCGTGCTGGACCGGCTGGACACGACCGGCCCGCAACGCGTCACCGACCTCGCGGCGGCCGAGGGCGTCACGCAGCCCGCGACCACCGCGCTGGTGAACCGGCTGGAGGAGTCGGGCTGGGTGGCGCGGGAGCCGGACCCCGACGACGGGCGCGCCCAGCGCGTCCGCCTGACCGAGGACGGGCACGAGCGGCTGCACCGGCACCGGGCCGACCGCTCGCGGCGGATCGCGGAGCGGCTCGCCGCGCTCGACCCCGCGGACCAGGCCGCGCTGGAGCGCGCCCTCCCGGCGCTGCGCCACCTCGTCGCCGTCCCGCCCCGCGACCGCTGACGACTTGGACCCCGCCCCGTGCACGACTCCCCTCCCACCAGCCCGTTCCGCCAGCCCCGCGCCGTCTGGGCGGTGGCCTTCGCCTGCGTCGTCTCCTTCATGGGGATCGGCCTCGTCGACCCGATCCTCAAGAGCCTCGCGGGGCAGCTGAACGCGACGCCGACCCAGGTCGAGCTGCTCTTCACGAGCTACCTCGTCATCACGGCGTTCGCGATGCTGATCACGGGCTGGGTCTCGAGCCGCCTCGGAGCGAAGCGGACGCTCATCGCGGGCCTCGCGATCATCGTCGTCTTCGCCGCCCTCGCGGGCTCGTCGGGCAGCATCGGCGGGATCGTCGGCTTCCGCGCGGGCTGGGGGCTCGGCAACGCGCTCTTCATCGCCACCAGCCTGGCGGTGATCGTGGCGTCGGCCTCGGGCGGCTTCGCGGGCGCGATCATCCTGTACGAGACGGCGCTCGGGGTCGGCATCGCCCTCGGCCCGGTGATCGGCGGCGTGCTCGGCAGCATCAGCTGGCGCGGCCCCTTCTACGGCGTCAGCGTCCTCATGGCGATCGCGCTCGTGGCGACGCTGACGCTGCTGCCGAAGACGCCGCCGGCCGCGCGCAAGCAGCGCCTCGGCGAACCCCTGGTGGCGCTGAAGCACCGCTCCCTCGCGCTCACGAGCATCGTCGGGCTGCTCTACAACTGGGGCTTCTTCACCCTGCTCGGCTACTCCCCCTTCCTGATGGGGATCGACAGCCCGATCCTGCTGGGCGCCGTGTTCTGCGGCTGGGGCGCGTTCGTCGCGGTCTTCTCCGTATTGGTCGCCCCGCGGCTCCACCGGCGCTTCGGCACCGCCCGCACGCTCTACGTCAACTTCGCGCTCATGGCGGTCGACCTCGCGCTGATCGGCGTCTTCTCGCAGGTGCCCGCGGTGGTCGTCGTGGGCGTGATCGTCGCCGGCGCCTTCATCGGGGTGAACAACACGCTCGTGACCACCGCCGTGATGAGCATCGCGCCGGTCGAGCGGCCGGTCGCGAGCGCGACCTACGGCTTCGTCCGCTTCATCGGCGGCGGTCTCGCCCCGTTCGTCGCGGGTCTGCTCGTCGAGGCCTTCGACCCGGAGGCGCACCTGCCGTTCTTCATCGCGGCGGGCACCGTGGCGGTCGCCGCGCTGGTGCTCAGCCTGGTCCGGGGCCCGCTCGCGGCCGCCGATCGCGGCGAGGTCGCGCAGCCCGAGCCCGAGCCGCTCGACCGCGTCGAGCGCCGCGAGCCGGTCGCGAGCGCCCTGCCCGTCGCCGACGCCGACTGACCCGCCCGCTTCTTCACCCCTCCGTGACGGATCCGCCCGGGAGCAGCGGCGAACTCGTCACCCCGCGGCGAAGAAGCCGGGCCGAGAGGCGGGGAGCCGCCGGGCGCTGCATACCCATGTGCAGTCCGACGGCCCCCCTGGTCTCACCAGCGACGGCCCGAACGGTCGGATGATGAGACTTCCGGAGCCGGAGGAACGCGAGCGCGATCGTCCGGAAGTCGAGGGGGTGGGCGGCACTGACCGCGCCGGGCGTCTTCGGGGGTGCCCGGCGCGAGGAATCTAGTCCCGCGCCGGACCCGCTCGCAACGCGGCCCCGCCCGGCGAAGGAGGCGCACGCGCCCGCGCCGCCGACTCGTCCGCGGAGGACCGCCCAGCGGCTATGCTGCTGGCGCCGGGAGACGTCGCATAGTCCGGTCGAGTGCACCACCCTGCTAAGGTGGAGAGCCCTATTAGGGCTCCGTGGGTTCAAATCCCACCGTCTCCGCTCATGACCGAGCCCTCACCCGCCTCCGGTCCGATGACCTCTCCGCTGCCCTGGCGGCGATCGCTCGTCCTGCTCGCCGTCCTGCTGCTCGTGTCGGCGCTGCTGGTCGGCGCACTGGGGCTCGCGGTCCGCGGCGGCGCGGACCCGATCGCACTGATCGCCTGGCTCGCACCGGGGCACGCGCTCGTGATGCTGGGCGCGATCGCGCTGCTGCTCCGGCGCTGGCACGTCGGCTTCGCGGACCTGGGGTTCCGGCCGCCGACCGCGCGGCTCATCCACCTGCTCTGGCAGGTCCCGCTGATGGTCGTGGTCGTCGTCGCGGTGGCGGCGGTCTCGGCGTCGGTGATCGGCACCGCGGAGCAGACGCAGGGGGTCGACCTGGTCCTGCGGGACGGCGCGACGTCGCTCGTGCCCGTGCTGGCCGTCGGCGTGGTCGTCCTCGTCCCCGTGTGGGAGGAAGCGGTGTTCCGCGGCGTGATCGGCGGCGGGCTGGCGCGCCGGTTCCCCGTCTGGGTCGCGGTCGTCGGCTCGTCCGTCCTCTTCGCGGGTGCGCACGCCGTCCCGCTGCTGCTCCCCTACCTCTTCACCGCGGGCCTGTGCCTCGCGCTCATCGCCCGGTTCCACCGCACGCTGTGGGCGTCGGTCGTCGCCCACGGCTCCCTGAACGCCCTGGTCCTGCTCGTGACCCTGCAGGCGGTCACCGGACGATGATGGGCGGGTGAGCCCGCACGACGCCCTCGCCGAGATCGCGTTCCGGCTGGAGCGCGATCGGGCCGAGCCCTTCCGCATCCAGGCCTTCCGCCGCGCGGCCGCCGCGATCGAGGGGCGCGACGACGAGGACCTGCGGGCAGCGCTCGCGACCGGGCGGTTGAAGGCGACCAAGGGCATCGGCGGCCGCAGCCTCGAGGTGATCGCCCAGACCCTCGAGGGGCGGGTGCCCGACTACCTGCAGGGGCTCCGGGACCGGGCGGCCGACGACGTGTCCCCCGAGGGGACGGCGCTGCTGCAGCGCCTCCGCGGCGACCTGCACACCCACAGTGAGTGGTCGGACGGCACGACGCCGGTCGAGGCGATGCTCGACGCCGCGCGGCTGCTCGGCCGCGAGTACCTCGCCCTCACCGATCACTCCCCGCACCTGACGGTCGCGAACGGCCTGACCGCGGAGCGCCTGGCCGAGCAGCTCGAGCTCGTCCGCCGCCTCGACGGCACGGGCGGCGTGCGCCTGCTGCCGGGCATCGAGGTCGATGTGCTCGACGACGGCACCCTGGACCAGGAGCCCGCGATGCTCGACCGGCTCGACGTCGTGGTCGCGAGCCTCCACGGGCGCCTCCGCGCCCCGTCGGCGGAGGTCACCGCACGGCTGCTGGGCGCGATCGCGGACCCGCACACCAACGTGATCGGCCACATCACCGGGCGGCTCGTGGAGGGCCGGCGCGGCACCCGGCCGCAGTCGGTGTTCGACGCGGACCGCGTCTTCGCGGCCGCAGCCGAGTCGCGCGTGGCGATCGAGATCAACGCGCGGCCCGAGCGCCAGGACCCGCCCGACGACCTGCTCGCCCGCGCGCTCGTCGCCGGCTGCCTCTTCAGCATCGACACGGACGCGCACGCGCCGGGCCACCTCGACCTCCTCGGCCTCGGCGCCAGCCGGGCGGCCGCGGCCGACGTGCCGCCGGAGCGGATCGTGACGACGTGGCCGCTCGAGGACCTGCTCGCCTGGACGCACGAGCGCCGCTGACTCCCGCCCGTGCAGCCCGCAGCAGCACGGTCACCGCCCGCCCAGCACCGCCCGCGCCGCTCAGCGCTGCACCGGCGACGCACGCACCCGCTCGGCCCCGTCGGACCTCGGGCGGCGGGCCTGGTAGCATCGTCCGGTCGCTTTGACAGCGGCATGCGCCCGTAGCTCAACGGATAGAGCATCTGACTACGGATCAGAAGGTTGGGGGTTCGAGTCCCTCCGGGCGCGCGAGATCGGGAGCCCCGCAGCACGCGTGCTGCGGGGCTCCTGCCGTGTCCACGACGGCGATGCCCGAGGTGACGCCGCCGTCGGAGGACGGCGCTAGCGTCCGCCGGGTGACGCTCGAGGTGCCTGCGGTGCGGCCGCGATGGTCGCCGCACGGGCCGGACCTCGTCGTCGAGGGCGACAACCTCGCCGTCGCGCGCGGGCTGCCGGACGGCGCGTTCACGGTGATCTACCTCGACCCGCCCTTCAACACCGGGCGGGTGCAGGAGCGGCCGTCACGGCGCGGGCACCCGCCGCTCGGCGGCAGCCGGCTCGGCTTCCGAGGCCGGCCCTACGACGTCACGAGGAGCGTGCTCGCCCGCTACGACGACGAGTTCGCCGACTACTGGGCCTTCCTCGAGCCGCGGCTGGAGGAGGCGTGGCGGCTGCTCGCCAATGACGGCACCCTCTACCTGCACCTCGACGCCCGCGAGGTCCACTACGCCAAGGTGCTGCTCGACGCGCTCTTCGGCCGCGAGTGCTTCCTGAACGAGATCGTCTGGGCCTACGACTACGGCGGCCGCTCCGCGCGCCGCTGGCCCGCGAAGCACGACACGATCCTCGTGTACGTGAAGGACCCCGACCGCTACTGGTTCGACGCCGAGGCGGTCGACCGCGAGCCCTACATGGCCCCCGGCCTCGCCGGCGCCGAGAAGGCCGCGGCGGGGAAGCTGCCGACCGACGTCTGGTGGCACACGATCGTGTCCCCGACCGGGCGGGAGCGCACCGGCTACCCCACGCAGAAGCCGCTCGGCGTGCTGCGGCGGATCGTCGCGGCCAGCAGCCGGCCGGGCGACTGGGTGCTCGACCTCTTCGCCGGCAGCGGCACGACGGGCGCGGCGGCGCGCGGGCTCGGCCGTCGCTTCGTGCTGGTCGACGACAACCCGCAGGCGGTCGAGGTCATGCGCGAGCGTCTCGGCGAGGGCCTCCTGGTCCGGCGCGAGGTGGAGAACTCCTCTCAGGGAACACCGCCGCGTTTGTAGGTCGTCGACTACTCCAGCCGACGCCCCGCCCGGGCGCCGTCGTGCTTCCCGACACCGCGCTCGGAATCCGCGCGGCGCGCGACTACCGTCCGACCGATCGGACAGGAGGCGTGGATGGTCGTGCAGCAGGTGGTCCCGGAGACCGTGGAGCGGACGGCGACGGCGGGCGGGCCGGATCTCGAACGGATCCGGACGGCGCTGCTGGGCCGGTGGCCCGGAGTGCGGCAGGCCGCCCGCGACCGGATGCTCGATCCCGCGCTGCACCGCATCGTCGACCAGACGGTCGCGGACCACCGCGAGCGCGTCACGGCCCAGCTGCAGGTGCTGCTGGACAGCGGCCAGGTGCGGCTGCCCTTCCCAGAGGCGTTCGGCGGCACGGGCGACGCGGGCGGCAACCTCGTCGCCTTCGAGGAGATCGTCACCGCGGACCCGTCCCTGCAGATCAAGGCGGGGGTGCAGTGGGGCCTGTTCGCGGCCGCGATCCTGCACCTCGGCACGCAGCGCCACCACGACCGCTTCCTCGCTGACGCGATCGAGCTGCGGACGCCGGGCGGCTTCGCGATGACGGAGACCGGCCACGGCTCCGACGTCGCCTCGATCGCCACCCGTGCGGTGTACGACGCCGAGCGCGAGGAGTTCGTGATCACGACCCCGTTCCGGGCGGCGTGGAAGGACTACATCGGCAACGCCGCGGTCGACGGCCGCGCGGCCGTCGTGTTCGCGCAGCTCGAGACGCGCGGGGAGCGGCACGGCGTGCACGCGTTCTTCGTGCCCATCCGCGACGAGGCCGGCCGCTTCCTGCCCGGCGTCGGCGGCGAGGACGACGGCCCGAAGGGCGGCCTGAACGGCATCGACAACGGCCGGCTGCACTTCGACGGGGTGCGGGTCCCCCGGGAGAACCTGCTGAACCGCTACGGCGACGTCGCACCCGACGGCACGTACTCCTCCCCCATCGCGAGCCAGGGGCGCCGCTTCTTCACGATGCTCGGCACCCTGGTGCAGGGCCGGGTGTCGCTCGCCGGCGCCGCGAACTCGGGCGCCAAGGTCGCGCTCGCGATCGCGGTGACCTACGCCGACCAGCGGCGCCAGTTCGCGGACGCCGGCGGCGAGGAGCAGGTGCTGCTCGACTACCCGCGGCACCAGCGCCGGCTGCTGACGCGCCTCGCCGGCGTCTACGCGGCCGCCTTCAACCAGGAGGAGCTGCTGACCGACTTCCACCGGGTCTTCACCGGCGAGGAGGACACCGACGAGCGCCGCCAGGCGCTCGAGACCTTCGCCGCAGGAGCGAAGGCCGAGGCGACCCGGCACGCGCTCGAGACGATCCAGGAGTGCCGCGAGGCGTGCGGCGGCGCGGGGTTCCTCGCCGAGAACCGCATCCCCCAGCTGCACGCCGACCTCGACGTCTACACGACCTTCGAGGGCGACAACACCGTGCTGCTGCAGCTGGTCGGCAAGCGCCTGCTCACCGACTACGGGAAGCGCCTGAAGGCCGCCGGACCGGCCGCCGCCGGCATCGTCGCCGCCGGGATCGCGGGCCGCGCCGCCGGCGCCGCGGGGGTCACGGCGCTCGTGCAGCGCGTCGCCGACGGCGGGACCGCGGCGGGCGCCGCCCGCTCGCTGCGCGACCCCGCGGAGCAGGAGCGCCTGCTGGCCGAGCGCGTCGACGTCGCGGTGGCGGAGATCGCTCCGGACCTGCGGCCGGGCTCGGCCTCGCCGGAGGAGCTGGCGCGGCGGTTCGGCGCCCGCCAGCACGAGCTGATCGAGGCCGCGCGGGCGTCCGCACGCCTGCAGCAGTGGCGCGCCTTCACCCGCGCGGTGGAGGCCGAGGAGCACGCGCCCACCCGGGCGCTGCTGGCGCTCGTCCGCGACGTGTTCGCGCTGCAGACGATCGAGCGCGAGCTGGGCTGGTACCTGGTCCGCGGTCGGCTGTCCCGTCAGCGCGCCCGCGCGGTGACGCGGCTGCTCGACGCCCTCGTGACGCGCATGCGTCCCCACGCCACGGGCCTCGTCGACGCCTTCGGCTACGAGCAGGGCCACCTGCGCGCGGCGATCTCGAGCGGTGCGGAGCAGCGCCGCCAGCAGGAGGCGCGCGCCTGATCGCGCTCGGCCCGGAGGGCGCCGTCGTCCGCGGCGGCGCCCTCCGGGCCGAGCGGGGGATCAGGGGCGGCGCATCGCCCTGGCCTGCCGCACGCGGCGGACGATCAGCACCACGAGCCCGACCGCGAGCGCGCCGTACACGACGTAGTCGAGCACGCCGAGATAGGGGTCGATGAGGTCCCGCTGCGTGCCGAGCGCGGCGCCCAGCCCGATCAGCGCGCCGTTCCAGATGCCGCTGCCGATCGCGGTGCAGACCACGAACACCCCGAGGTGCATCCGGGCGGCGCCGGCGGGGATCGAGATCAGGCTGCGGACCCCGGGCATGAGGCGGCCGAGCAGCACGGCTGCGGCGCCGTGCCGAGCGAACCAGGCGCTGCCGCGCTCCAGGTCGTCCCGACTGATGAGGTGGGTCCGGGTCAGCAGCGCGATCGCACGCCGCAGGCCGACCGCGGCGCCGAGCCAGTAGAAGAGCAGCGCGCCGACGGTGGACCCCACGGTGCTCCAGACGATGAGCCACCCCAGGTGCAGCCGCCCCGACTGCGTCAGGTACCCGGCGAAGGGCAGGATCACCTCGCTCGGGATGGGCGGGAAGATCGTCTCGAGCAGCACGAGCACGCCGACGCCGACGTCGCCGAGGGCCTCGAGCACCGTGGTCGCCAGGCCGGCGACGCCGCCCTCGGGCTCGGCGCGGAGGACGACCGCCGTCATCGCCTGCCCAGGTCGTTGCCGACCGTGCAGGTCTGCTGCTCGACCGTCTGCCCGACGACCGTCTCCGGCAGGTCGACGCCGTCGTCCGCGCTGCTCGACGGCGAGGCGCTGCTCGACGGCGAGGCGGAGGCCGACGGGCTCGCGGACTCGGATCCGCCCCGCACCACCGAGCCCTTGCCGTCCGTGGCCCCGACCTGCTTCTTCGACAGCCGGAGCGTCTTGTCGGCCCTGACCGCGTCCATCAGGGTCTTCGCCGCGGACTCGTTCGGGACGACGCCGTCGCCGGACAGCACCGTCGGGTACTGCACGAGCACGAACTGGGAGAGCGGGATGGACGCGCCGGCCCGCGCGATCGACACCATCGTGTCGGGGCTCGCGAGCGAGGTCGACAGGCGCATGGACTGCGCCGCCGCGACCGCGAGGCCGTACAGCTTGGTCACGTCGGTCAGCGTGGAGGTGCTCTTCATCGTGCGGACCAGCGAGGACAGGAACACCTGCTGCGAGCTGATGCGGGTCAGGTCGCTGCCGTCGCCGACGCCGTGGCGGGTGCGCAGGAACTTCAGCGCGTCGGTGCCCTCGAGCACGTGCTCGCCCTTCGAGAGGTGCAGCTGCGTGTAGTCGTCGTCGATGCGCTCGGCCACGCAGACCGGCACCCCGCCGACGGCGTTCGACATCTCCACCACGCCGTCGAACGTGATCATCGCGACGAAGGGGATCTGGATGCCCGTGAGGTCCGCGACGGTGTCGCGCACGCAGCCGAGCCCGCCGAACTCGAGGATGCTGTTGATCTTGACGCCCGACGCGGCCGGCAGCTGCTCCGCCGTGTCCGGGTTCGTGCAGGCCGGGCGGGAGACGTACAGGTCGCGCGGCAGGCTGAGGACGGTCGCCTTCCGGTGGTCCTCGCTGATGTGCAGCAGGATGTTGACGTCGTTCAGGGTGCTGCCCGGGTTCTCCCCGTAGTGCCCCTTCTGCCCGTTCCTCGTGTCGCTGCCGACGAGGAGCAGGTTCACCGCGCCCGAGTACGGGCCGATCGTCGGCACCGCCTCGTCCGACTGCCCGGGCAGCGCGACCGTGTTCCGCTCGAGCCCGGCGCGGAGGCGTTCGAACGCGATCGCCCCCACGGTGACGCCGGCGACGAGCACGACGCACAGCCCGATCGCGAGCAGGCGCAGGACCGCCGCGACCGGCCCACGGGTCGCCTGACGCCCGTGCTGCGCGACCGGGAGCCGTGACGGCGCTCGCATACACGCCCCCCTGGTCAGCGGTTCTTCGCCCCGCCGCGGTGCGCCCCGGTCTGGGGATGACCGCGCGGGGCGGGCTCGGCCTACCGTCACCATGCGGACGGCGGGGGCAGTCTATCGGCGCGTTTCCCCTGAACAGGGGCCTGGTCCTTCGCATCTGCTGACAGAACCCGAGGGAAGGACCAGAGGCATGGGCGACCGTTCCACGACCCTGTCCGCGCTCGCCGCGACGATCGTCGCCGGCGCCGTGCTGTGCGGAGGCCTCCCGGCGCAGGCCGTCACGCCGACGCCGGCGCCGAGCACGGCACCGACCACCGCGCCGACGGCGAGCACCGCACCGACGACCGCCGCGCCGGCACCCGCGACGTCGACCCCGGCCGCCGTCACCGGCTCGGCCGCTCCGACGGCCCCCCGCGCGACGACGGCGCCGACCACGACGCCGTCCCGGATCACGCTGCCGCCGAGGCCCGCGACACCGACCCCGTCCGCGACGCCCACGCCCACGCCCACGCCCATCGTCCCGCCGCCGGTCGCGACGCGGCTCAGCTCCACCGGCGGGCACGCGTCGGGCTCGCGCACCCTCACGCTGACGGGCTCGCGGCTGCAGAACCTGACCATGGTGCAGGTCGCCGGGCAGCCGGTGACGAACCTCGTGATCCTGTCCCCGACGTCGGCGCGCTTCCGGCTGCAGAACGCGATCGACTACCAGGCGCAGGTGGCGCCGATCTCGCTGACCTCCGTCGACGGGATCACGCGGCCGACGAGCCTGACCTTCACCTACCGGGTGACGAACCGCGTCGACCGGCAGATGGCCTACGCGTTCCAGAACTGGAACTCGACCTCGAACAGCACCTTCGGCTACCTGTCGAACAGCGACTGCGCGAACTTCGCCAGCCAGACGCTGCTCGCTCGCGGATGGAAGCGCGGCCCGGACTGGTACAACTCCGGCCCCGGCCGCTGGAGCGCCACCTGGGTCTCCTCCACCGCGCTCAGCAGCTGGCTGAAGACGCGGCCCGATCTCGCGACCCGCCTGCCCTACCGGCAGCGGGACCAGGTGCGGGTCGGCGACATCGTGCAGTTCCGGTGGCCCGGCCACAAGAAGGGCTACTCGGCCTGGGACCACACCGGCATCGTGTCGAAGGTCGTGGTCCTGCCGAACGGCCGGCACGACGTCTACTACACGTCGCACACGCTGAACCGGCAGTACGGCGGCAGCACCCAGCTGTTCGCCCGGGTGATGGCGAAGGACCTGCGCATCCAGTTCTTCCGGCTGCTCAAGTAGCGCGGGGCGCCGCGGGGAGGCATGCTCGCGGGGTGCTGCTCGCGACCGCGATCCTCCTGCCGACCCTCCTGCTCGTGCTGCTCGCCGTGCTGGTCTGCCTGCTGGCCGTCGCCGCCCTGGTGCTCGTCGTGCTGCTGGAGCGCACCGGCACGGACCTGCCCGGCGCCGCGCGCGGCCTGCACGACCGGTTCACCGCGCCGAGGGCGGCACCCGCCGCTCGGACGCCCTGGTCGCGGCGCACGCCCGCGCCCCCGGCGGAGGCCGCTCCGGACGACGCGCGCACCCCGGCCGGCGAGCAGGCGGACGCGCCGACGGCGCAGCTGTCGGCGACGACCGCGGCCGAGCCGTCTCCGACCGAGCGACCCGCGCCCGCGGGGCGGAAGCCGCCGACGAGGACGCGGCCCGTCCGCACGCCGCGGTCTCCGGCCGGACCGGGCGACGCCGAGGAGCGTCAGGCCGCGATGGATCGCCTCTTCTCGCCCCTCGCCGAGGACGGCGCGGACGAGTCCCGCCCCTGAGCGCGCGGCGCGGATCGCCCGATCAGGGCACGTTGCCCGGCAGCCCCCCGTAGGAGCCGCTGACGATCGCGAGGACCTGGGTCGTGCCCACGAGTCCCGCGATGAGGATGAGCAGCACCCCGCCGACCAGGATGCCGCGCCGGGTGAGCAGGGCGTGCTGGGTCGCCCCGGTCTGCCAGACGATCATCCCGACGCCGACGACCGCCGTCACGAGCGCGAGCACGCTGTAGAGCGACGCCACGGGGTAGAGGGTGAGGTCGTACACGGTGATCCTTCCTGCCGCCCTAGAGGCGGGTGGAGCGAGCCTGCTGGAGAAGGTTCTCATCCTCCGGTGACAGCTCGTCGCGTGAGGCCTCGAGGTCGCCGTGGACCTCCTCGACCCGCTCCAGCGACTCGTGGCGCTTGTGCGGCGCCGCGGTCGGGTCGAGCACGATGCGCGCGTGCTCGCGCAGCTTCAGCAGCCGCCCGTTCCGCCGCCCGGCCGGGGTGGCGAGCGAGGCGATCACGGTGAGCGCGAGCACCACGACGATGACGACGAGCGATGCGGGGGTGCTGACCTCCGGCACCGGCACCGGCCGGCCCCCGTTCACGAACGGCAGGTCGTTCTCGTGCAGGGCGTGCAGCAGCAGCTTGACCCCGATGAAGGCGAGGATCGCCGCGAGGCCGTAGCTGAGGTAGATCAGCCGGTCGAGCAGCCCGTCGATCAGGAAGAAGAGCTGCCGCAGCCCGAGCAGCGAGAACGCGGTCGCGGTGAAGACGATGTACACGTCCTCGGTCAGCCCGTAGATCGCCGGCACGCTGTCGAACGCGAAGAGGATGTCGGTGCCGCCGATGGCCACCATCACGAGCGCCATCGGGGTGAGCATGCGCCTGCCGGCGACCCGGGTCGTGAGCCGGTCGCCGTCGTACTCGTCGGTGGTGTTGAGGAACCGCTGCGCCAGCCGGACCACCACGTTGTCGCCGCTCGCCTCGTGCCCGCCCGGCCGGAGCAGGTTGACCGCGGTGAGGATCAGGACGGCGCCGAAGACGTAGAAGATCCAGGCGAAGGCCTCGATCAGGGTGGCGCCGAGGAGGATCAGGCCGGTTCGCGCGATGAGGGCGAACACGATGCCGAACAGCAGCACCTTCTGCTGGTACTCCCGCGGCACAGCGAAGGCCGCCATGATCACCATGAAGACGAACAGGTTGTCGACCGACAGCGCCTTCTCGGTGAGGTACCCCGCGAAGTACTCGCTGCCCCACCGCGGCCCGGCGAGCAGCAGGCCCCCGACGCCGAAGAGCACCGCCACGCCGACGTACACGCCGGACCAGGCCGCGGCCTCGCGGAGCGACGGGGCGTGGGCCTTCCGCACGTGGGCGAAGAAGTCGAACAGCAGCAGCCCGACGATGAAGATCACGGTGAGCACCCAGACGACCGCCGGCGTGTTCATGAGGTCCTTCCTGGAGGGGACCTCAATGCAAGCGCATCGGATGCTGCACGGGCACGGGCCGCAGGGGCTCCCCTGCGGGTGCGGGGCACTCCCACAGCGCTGTCAGGGCCGCCTCATAGGAGGAGCCCGTCCGGACGATCCGGACGGGCTCCTCCGCGGCGGTCGCGACCAGCGGCGTCGCTACTTGCTGGCGCTCGCCTTCACCGCGCCGTTGAAGCCGCGCGGGTAGAAGCCGCCCTTGCTCACCGAAGCGCTCGAGAGGTTCAGGTAGACGATGTTCAGCACCTGGCCCGGCGTGCGCCCGTAGGCGATGCCGTTGCGATCCGTCGGGGTGAGGTTCGCATCGTTGATCGGCCTCTTGCTCCCGTAGCTGCTCTGCGAGATGCCCTGATCGTCGTCACCCGGGCCGTCGAGACGGTCGCGCGCGTCCGAGAGCTTCTGCACCGTGCCCCAGAGGGACTCCTTGCCCTTCTTCGCGGCCTCGGCCGTCAGCAGGGTGCGGACCGCGCCGGCGTGGTACGCCTCGACCGCCAGGATGCCCGCGGCCGCATCGAGGTAGGTCTTGCTCTTGATCAGGCCCGCGGCGCCCTTGTACGCCGTCACGCCCACGTCCTCGAACAGGAAGGCGCCGAGCAGGAAGTTCGTCTCGTTCGCGAACGCGTCGAACTTCTGCCCCTTCTTGATCACGCCGGCCGCGACCGCTGCAGCCGTGAAGGCCTTGTCGAAGTTGATGGTCGGACGCGCCACCGCGGAGCCGCCGAGCGCCTTGCGCAGGAAGCGGACGTGCTCGCGCTCGTCGCGCGCGATCTCCCGGGCGTACGACTTCATCATGGCGCTCTTCCACGGCACCTCGTGGCCGCCGAACACGGCACCGGCGGCGGCGTCATCACCGCCCTTGGCGTCGGACATGTTCAGCCCCTTGCCCGTGACGGCGCGGAGGTAGAACTCGGCCTCGAGGTACTCGAGGTTGAGCGCGAAGTTGAGGACCGCGCCGTCGTCGACGCTGTCGGCCGCCTGCGCCGCTGTGGCGCCGCCGGCGACGGTCGCGACTGCCGCACCGGCACCGGCGACACCGAGCATCGTGAACAGCCTGCGACGGTCGACCTCCTTCGCAGCGCTGCGGTTGACCGCCTGTGTGATGAAGTGCTTCTCGTACAAGGGAGGTTCTCCTCGGGTCGTCGGCCGAACCGGCGAGCAGCCACTGCGGCTGGACGTCGTCGTCCGTGCGCTGAGCATCCGTGACGACTCGGCGGATCGGATGTCTCGGGCACGAGATCGTGCGGGAAGCGGCCCGAGCACGTCCTCGAACGGCCTCAGCCGAGCCGGAGGGTGTCGCTCGGACGCTCGCCGAACCGCTCGGCGTAGAGCCGGGCGAAGCGGCCGCTGTTGCCGAAGCCCCATCGCTCGGCGATCTCGTGCACGGTGCCCACCGCGGCGCCGCCTGCGAGCAGGTCGCGCCGGGCCGCGTCGAGCCGGATCGCGTGCAGGTGGGCGAGCGGGGTGACGCCGAGGTGGCGCCGGAAGAGCGCCTGCAGGCTCCGCGGCGAGACGCGCGCGGCCGCGGCGACCTCGGGGACGGTCACCGTGCCGGCGGCGTGCTCCTCGAGGAAGGCCACCGCGCGGCGCACGGCGGCGGGCGCCGCCCGCACGTCTGCGGCGGCGGCCTGCGTCACGACCTCGCCGAAGGTGCCGAGCAGCATCCGCACGCCCAGCTCGAACAGCTCGTCGCGCAGCACGGGGTTGGCCGAGGCCGCGACCACGAGCGCGTCGTGCAGGCTCGCGGCCGTCCAGCGCCAGGCGTCGGCGGCGTCGTCGCTGACGGGCCGGGTCCGCAGCAGCCGGAGACGCCGGCCGCCGCGATCGCCGGCCCGCTCCGCCGCGGCGCGGAACCGGTCGGCGTCGAACTCGACCAGGCGGACGTGGGCGTCCCGCAGCCGCAGCGCGACGGGCTCGGCCGGCTGCAGGAACGGCCGGGTGGTGTCGAGCCGGTGGCGCGCGTACTCCGCGTCGTACCGGCCGGAGAGGACGACGCCTGCGGTGACGACGCCGGATGCGGGGGCTCCCGTCGCCGACGCGGCTCCTCGCACCCGCAGCTCCGACAGCTGCATCCCGCCCGCGCGGACGGCCGTCCAGCGCACGGCGAGGGGCTCGTCGCCGCCCTCCGCGCGCACCGTCAGCCCGGGCATCGCCCTCCCGAGCAGGGCGAGCGCGTCGTCCCGGTGCTCGGTGGCGACCACGACCCGCTCGTCCTGCTGCAGCACGCCCCGACCTCCGTCCGCCCGGGGGTTCGGACCCGAGCCCCCGGAGGAGGGGTGACGCCGCTGCGGCTCAGCCCTTCAGGCCCGAACCGGTCACGCCTTCGACGATCTGGCGCTGGAAGATCACGTAGAGGATCACGAGCGGCAGGGCCCCGAGCACCGCACCGGCCTGGATGTCCGAGTAGCGCTGACCGAAGCTGCCCTGCACCGTGGCGAGGCCGACCGGGATGGTCATGAGGTTCGGGTTCGCGACGACGAACAGGGGCAGCAGCAGGTTGTTCCAGACGCCGACGAAGGTGAGGATCGACACCGCCGCGATCACCGGCCGGGACAGCGGCATGATGACCGACCAGTAGACGCGCCAGCGGCTCGCGCCGTCGATCCGCGCCGCCTCCTCCAGGTCCTTCGGGATGCCGTCGAAGAACTGCTTGAAGATGAACACCGCGATGACCGCGGGCACCTGGGGCAGGATCACGCCCCAGTACGTGTTCAGCAGGTTCACCGCGCCCAGCATCTGGAAGATCGGGACGATCAGCACCTGCGTCGGGATCATGATCCCGAGCACGATGAGGAGGAACACGACGTTCCGCCCGCGGAAGACGAGCCGCGAGAGCGCGAACGCCGCCATCGAGGCGAAGAGCACGGTGAGCACCGTCGTGATCACGCTCGTGATGCCGCTCGCGAGGTACCAGTTCCAGATGTCGCCGGCCTGGAACAGCGACGCGTAGGAGTGCAGCGTCGGCGAGAACGACGAGATGATCTGCCCGGCGCCGAGCGCGGACGTGCCGTTGTCGGTGAGCGACGTCTTCAGGGCGAAGACGCTCGGGATGAGCCAGAGGACCGCGAGCACGATCAGCACGGCGAGCGCGACGACGTTGAAGATGCGGTCGCTGCGCCTCGTGGCCTCCGCCGGCAGGGCCCGGGCGGGCGCGGCCGGCGACACCGCCCGGCGCACGGCCGAGGAGCGCCGGGGGGTCGTGGTGGGCGTCGTGGTCATCTCACGCCTCCTTCGTGCGGTCGGTGAGCTGCCGGATCACCGCGATGGCGACGATCAGGACGAAGAGGATCGTGGAGGCCGCGGAGGCGGCCCCGACGCGGTTGTCGGTGAAAGCCGTGTTGGTGACGAGCTGCAGGGCGACCTGCGTCGAGATGCCGGGCCCGCCGGAGGTCATCAGGTAGACCTGGTCGAAGATCTTCAGACTCGCGATGATCTGCAGCAGGATCACCAGCGTCGTCGTCCTGGTCAGCAGGGGCAGCGTGATGAAGCGGATCTGCTCCCACTGGCTGGCGCCGTCGACGGCCGCCGCCTCGTAGAGCTCGCGCGGGATCTCCTGCAGCCCCGCCAGGTAGAGCACGAAGTTGAACCCGAGCGTCCACCACACCGTCGCGAGCGCGATGCCGATCATCGCGGTCGCGGGCGACGCCAGCACGCCGGGCCCCGGGGTCAGCCCGACCAGCTGCTCCCCCAGCGCCCAGAGCCCGGTCCCCGGGGTGAAGATGAAGAGCCAGATGAGCGAGATGGTCGCGGACGGCAGCACGAACGGCAGGAAGAACGCGAGCCGGAAGAACCACTGGCCGCGGCGGATGCGGTTCGTCAGCACCGCGAGGACGAAGCCGAGGACCACGAGCGGCGGGGTCGTGTAGATCGTGAACTGCACCGTGTGCCACATCGCGCCCCAGAAGTCGGCGCGGCCGAACATCTCGGCGTAGTTCCCGAACCCGGCGAAGCCGCCGAGCCCGGGACGCACGGTCGACGTGTTGAAGAAGCTCACGACGAGCATCACGACCGCGGGGCCGAGCAGGAAGAGCAGGTAGAAGACGCCGAAGGGCGCGAGGAACCCCCAGCCCGCGCGTCTGCCGCCGCGGTCCAGGGGGCTGAGCCGGCGAGGCCGTGCGGCGACCCCTGCCGGCGGGACGGATACGGCTTGCGTCATTGCGATGGCCTTTCGGTGGTCGAGCGGATCGGATCAGAGCGGGGAGGGGGTGCGCAGGTAGGTCTGCAGCTGGTCGCTCGCCGCCCGCAGCGCGCCCTCGGGCGAGATCGCGTCCTGCTGCACCAGCGCGAACTGGGCGCCGACCGTGTTCTCGAAGGTCGAGCCCGAGCCCGAGTACCAGGCCGACGGGTCGTACACCGCGTCCTCCGCCGCGGCGGCGTAGTCCGCCTGCGGCTCGAGGTCCTTGTACTGCGCGCTGTCGCGCACCGGCAGGTAGGCGGGGATGTGGCCGCCCTTCGCCCAGGTGAGGCTCTGGTCCAGCATCGACTTGATGAAGCCCATCGCCTGCTTGCGCTGCTCCGGGCTCCGGTCCTTCTTCGGCAGCACGAAGGTGTGCGAGTCGGCCTGGCTCGCGGGCTTCTCGAACAGCTGCGGCACGGGGACCATCCCGAACTTCAGCCCGTCGATGGACTGCGCGGTCGTGATCTCCCACTCGCCCTGCAGGTAGAACCCGGCCTTGCCGGTGAACATCGGCGTCTGGCTGCCCGCGTAGTCGAGCGCCTTGTTGAGCCAGCCCTTCCTGCTCCAGCCCTGGATGGTGGCGAGCACCTCCTTCGCCGCGTCCTGGTCGACGGTGATCGTCTTCCCGTCGTCCCCGAGGTACGGGGGCACGCCGCTGAACTGGTTGTAGAGCGTCTGGAACAGCCGCCACGGGGTCGCGGTCTCGTTGACGTTCGCGGACGTGATCGCGAGACCGCCGGTGACCTTGCTGATCTCGGCGAGCGCGGCCTCGAAGTCCTTCAGGCCCGTGATGGTCTTCAGCCTGCCGTTCTCGAGCAGCCCGGCCTCGTCGACCACGTCCTGGTTGAAGAACATGACGTACGGGTGCGTGTCGAGCGGGATCGCGATGTCCTTCCCGCCGGTCCGCTGCGCCGTCCACGACTTCGGGTTGAAGTCCGAGGCGGAGAGGCCGACGGATGAGAGGTCCTCCGCCGTGATCGGATCGAGGATCCCGCCCTGCGCGAGCAGCTTCGCGCGGGTCAGGTGCGCGATCGCGACGTCCGGCGGCTTGTTCCCGACGGTGGCCAGCGTCAGCTTGGAGTAGTAGGGGTTGCCCCAGGCGAAGACCGTGGCCTGCAAGGAGGACGGACCGCCGTGGTCCTGCTCGTACACCCCCTCCATCGTCTGCATGCGGCTGCCGTCGCCGCCGCCGAAGAGGTTCCAGTAGACGAGGGTCCTGGGATCCAGCGCGGCGCCGGTGAGCCCTGCGGTCACCGGGCTGGAGCACGCGGCGAGCAGCGGCGCGGCCGCGGCCGCGAGCCCTGCTCCGAGCACCCCTCGTCTCGTCATCGGGCTGCTGAACAACTGCTTCGCCATCTGCTCGACCTCCTCGTCGTGCGTCCCGCCTGCTGGTGCCGGATCAGTCCCCGGCGAGTCCGATCGCCGTCCAGGAGACCGGCGGCAGCGTCACCGTCAGCACGCCGTCCTCGATCGCCGCGGACTCGTTCGGCCGCGCCGTCACCCGCTCCTGGTCCTCGAGCGTGTTCGCGGCGTCGGGGTCGTCGTCGGCGATCTGGTGCGTCTCGGTGATCCGCGCGGATCCGAGGCCGTCGACGCGGATCCGCACCGTCATGGGCTCGCTGCGATGGCGGTTGACGAGGAACGCGGCGGCCTCGCCCCCGTCCCGCGTCACCACCGCGTCGACCACCGGGGCGTCGCCGTGCTTCTCGGTCGGCACGGTCGGGGCGTCGATCTCGACCCGCAGCGCCTCGCCGCGGGCCAGGCGGGCGGTGATCGCGAAGGGGTAGAAGGTCGTCTGACGCCAGGCGGGACCGCCCGGCTCGGTCATGATCGGCGCGATCACGTTCACCAGCTGCGCGAGGCTCGCGGCCTTCACGCGGTCCGCGTGCTTCAGCAGGGAGATCATCAGGCTGCCGAAGACCACGGCGTCCATCACCGTGTAGACGTCCTCGAGCAGCCGGGGCGCGATCGGCCAGTTGTCCTGCCCCGTGACGATGTCCTGGTCGTGGTACCGGTCCTGGTACCAGACGTTCCACTCGTCGAACGAGACGAAGATCGTCTTGTCGCTCTTCAGCTCGGCCTTCACCGCGTCGGCGGTCGCGGCGACGGACTCGATGAAGCGGTCCATGTCGATCGCGGAGGCGAGGAAGCTGTCGAGGTCGCCGCCGGTCGGCTGGTAGTAGGCGTGGGCGGAGATGAAGTCGACGTCGTCGTAGGTGTGCAGGAGCACCGTCCGCTCCCACGAGCCGAAGGTCGGCATGCCTCGTCCGGAGCTGCCGCAGGCGACGAGCTCGAGGTCCGGCTGCATCTGCCGCAGCGCCTTGGCCGTGCGGCTCGCGAGCTTGCCGTAGTCCTCGGCGCTGCGGTGGCCGAGCTGCCAGGGCCCGTCCATCTCGTTGCCGAGGCACCACATCCGCACGCCGAAGCCCTCGGGCGACCCGTTGGCGGCGCGGCGGTCCGACAGCGTGCTGCCGGTCGGCAGGTTCGTGTACTCGAGCAGGTCCAGCGCCTCGAGCTCGCCCCGCGTGCCGAGGTTGATCGCGAGCATCGGCTCGCTGCCGGCCTTCGCGTTCCAGTGCGCGAACTCGTGCAGCCCGACCTGGTTGGTCTCGGTGGAGTGCCACGCGAGGTCGCGGCGCACCGGGCGCTCGTCCTTCGGGCCGACGCCGTCCTCCCAGCGGTAGCCGCTGACGAAGTTGCCGCCCGGGTACCGCACCGTCGTCACCCCGAGCTCGCGCACGAGGTCGATCACGTCCTGCCGGAAGCCCTGCTCGTCCGCGGTCGGATGCCCCGGCTCGTGGATGCCGTCGTAGACGCAGCGCCCCAGGTGCTCGACGAACGAGCCGAAGACCCGGCGGTCGATCGCACCCACGGGTGCTGCGGTCGAGGCGGTGATGCGGACTTCGGGCACCGGCGGCTCCAATGGTCGACGTCGTCGTGACGCGGGGCACGTTACATCGTTGGAACGACGACTGCCAGTGCCTCTCGGGGACACGCCGGGAACGACGGAGGGGCCGTGCGCGACTCGCGCGCACGGCCCCTGCCGTCGTGGATCACTGCAGCCGCTGACCCGCCAGCTGCTCGTGGTCCGCGTGCTCGAGGTGGATGGAGGCCGGGGCCACCGCGTCCGCCTGCTTGTTCTGGTCCGCCCAGATGGTCTCCGGGTGGATGTCGATGCCGGCGGCGACGTCCGCGGCCGTCCGCAGCTTCGCCACCTTGTGGATCATCAGGCCGAAGCCGACCTTCGCGATGATGTCGGCCGCCGAGAGGGTGACCTGCAGCGCCGTCGCGGAAGCCCCGCCGGAGGTCCAGCCCTGGAAGCCGAACACGATCGGGTACGCGAACCAGATGACCAGCAGCAGGATGCCCGCGTTGCGGAACGTCGGCCGCGCCGCGCCGGGCAGCGACGGCATCGACTTCATGACCGTGCGGATGACGACGCCGTAGAGGACGGCGAAGAAGACGGAGCTGATGATGCCCCACCAGAGCAGCGCGGTCATGCTGGAGCCGTCGTCGATCACGACGCCGCCGAGGTACCCGGTGAAGATCATGAGGATCGCGGAGGCGACGCCGATGACGCGCATGCGACGGGCGGCGAGGCCAGTCAGGGCGCTGACGCCGATCAGCTCGACGATCAGAAGCGGGACGGTGATGGACCAGTCCATGTACCGCGGGGCCCAGGACCAGATCGCGTTCCCGTTCGGGACGAACAGGTCGCCCTGCTGCGTGTAGCCGACGTCGAACTTGATCGCGAGCACGACGTAGGAGACGAAGGCGATCGCCACCACCCCGATGCCCGCGAAGATGGACGGACGGTACTTGGCGCTGACCTCCTTGATGCCGATCGCGGTCCGCAGCAGCATGGCGAGGAGGGCGAGCCCGGCGATGACCAGGAAGTAGTAGATGAGGGTGCGCTCGGAGAGGTTGAGCGTGGCCTGCCAGGGCGGGACGACCGCGGCGAGGACTGGGTGGTTCACGGTGCTCCTAGGGGCTCGAGGGCGGGACGGCCGTTCCAATCGAATGACCGAGATCAATGATTGAGCACCTGCAACAAAGGTGCCTGGACGGGGACTGCATGTCTGCTGGAGACGAAGAGGCCGCGATCCTGCTGCGCGGGGTGCGCGCGACCATGGGGGCGGTCGCGGGCTCGCTGGCCCGCGCCTTCGAGGAGCTGACCCCGCCGCAGCTGCGGGTGCTCGTGCTGCTGCGCTCGACGGGCGAGATGCAGGTGGGGCAGGTCGGCACGACCCTCGGCCTGTCGCCGTCGGGCGCGACCCGGTTCGTCGCGCGACTGGATCGCGACGGATGGCTGCACCGCAGGCGGGCGACCGACGACCGCCGGTCGGTCACGGTGGCGCTCACGCGCAAGGGCGAGCGGTTCGTGGACGGGCTGCTGGTGGAGCGGGGCCGCGAGATGCGCCGGGCGCTCGACCGCGTGCCGGAGGAGGACCGGGCGACGGTGCTCCAGGGCCTCCGGATCTTCGCCGACGCGGTGGACGAGCCGGCCGACTCGTCCACCCTCGAGTCGCTCGGGTTCGCTGCGGAGGACGAAGGGGCCTGATCCCGGCCGGGGCCGGCGCCCGGGCGCGTCGGTGTCGGCGCCCGGGGCGTCCCGTCAGGGGTGGAGGACCACCTTGATGCAGCCGTCCTCCTTGTTCCGGAAGGTGCGGTACAGGTCCGGCGCGTCCTCGAGCGGGGCCTCGTGGGTGACGAGGTCCATCGTGCCGAGCGGGTCGGCCGGGTCCTCCACGAGCGGCAGGATCTCGTCGCGCCAGCGCTGCACGTTGCACTGGCCCATGCGGAGCGTGACCTGCTTGTCGAACAGCGTCATGAACGGCGTCGGGTCGGCGACCCCCACGTACACCCCCGACAGCGACACGGTGCCGCCGCGCCGCACCGCGTCGAAGGCGGTGTGCATGCCGGTCAGGCGGTCGACGCCCGCCGTGGTCATCGCCCGCTTGGCGAGCGGGTCGGGCAGGAGGCCCGCGGCCTTCTGCGCCAGACCGACGGCCGCCTGGCCGTGCGCCTCCATGCCGACCGCGTCCACGATCGCGTCGGGGCCGCGTCCGTCCGTCATGTCGATCAGCCGCTCGGCGACGTCGTCGGTGGCGTCGAGGACCTCCACGCCGTACCGCTCGGCGAGCGCCCGCCGCTCGGGCACCGGCTCGACGGCGACGACGCGGTGCCCGAGGTGCTTGCCGATCCGCGCCGCGAACTGCCCGACCGGACCGAGCCCCATCACCCCGAGCACGCCGTCGTCGGCGAGGCGGGTGTACGCCACGCCCTGCCACGCGGTCGGCAGGATGTCGCTGAGGAAGAGGTAGCGCAGGTCGGGCAGGTCGGTGCCGATGCGGGTCGCGTTGAAGTCCGCGAGCGGCACGCGCATCCGCTCGGCCTGGCCGCCGGGCACGCGGCCGTACAGCTCCGTGTAGCCGTAGAGCGCGGCTCCGGTGCCGTGCTCCCGCTGCTGGGTGGTCTCGCACTGGGTGTGCAGCCCGCGGTCGCACATGTAGCAGTCGCCGCAGGCGATGACGAAGGGGATCACGACGCGGTCGCCCGGCCGCAGGTTCCGGACCTCGGCGCCGACCTCCTCGACGACGCCCATCGTCTCGTGCCCCAGCACGTCGTCCTGGTGCAGGAACGGCCCGAGGAAGCCGTAGAGGTGCAGGTCGGACCCGCAGATCGCGGTGGAGGTCACCCGGATGACGACATCGGTCGGCTGCTCGATCCGGGGATCGGGCACGTCCACGACCCGCACGTCCTCGTTGCCCTGCCACGTCAGTGCTCGCATCGCCTCATCCGATCCGATGCGGCTGGGTGCCGGCCGTCAGCGGGCCGGGCGTTCGCGCACGCTCGCGCGCCGCACCACCGTCGACGGCACGACGACCTGACGGGCCGGGCCGTCGTCGCCGTCGATGCGCGCCACCAGCCGCTCGAGCGCCGCGGCCGCGTAGTCGCGCCGGTCGAAGTGCACCGAGGTGAGCGGCGGCGAGGCGAACTGCGCGTCGGCGACGTCGTCGAACCCCGCCACGGAGACGTCCTCCGGCACCCGCACCCCCGCCGACCACAGCGCGGACAGCACCCCGATCGCGATCGAGTCCGTGCAGCAGAACAGGGCGTCCACCGCGACGCCCTCGTCGAGCAGGCGGCGGACCGCCTCGGCTCCCCCGCGGGGCGACCAGTCGGGGCAGTGCCGCTCGAGCGCGGGGTCGAGCGGCAGCCCCGCCTCGAGCAGCGCCTCCCGGTAGCCGTCGCGCCGCATCCGACCGGTGAAGGTCTCGAGGCCGCCCCCGGGGGCGCCGATCATCGCGATGCGGCGGTGGCCGGTGCCCACGAGCAGCCGGGTGATCTCCCGAGCGGCGTGGACGCTGTCGACCCACACCTGGTCGACGTCGTGCTGCGGCACCTCGCCGATCGCGACCAGCGGCACGCCGGGGCCGTCCTGGTCGATGAGCAGGACGTGCTCCTGGAGCGTGACGGGGTTGATCACGACGCCGTCGACCAGGTGGCGGCGGGCTGCGGTGACCAGCTCGCTCGTCCTCGAGGGATCGCCCCACGACTGCTCGATCTGCACCACCAGCCCGCGGGCGTGCGCGAGCTCCACGAACTCGTGCGTCAGCTCGGCCGAGAAGGGCGTCCGCAGCTCGGGCACGACCAGCGCGACGATGCCGGTCCTGCCGGACCGCAGCCCGCGCGCGGAGAGGTTCGGCACGTACCCGAGGTCCTCGATCGCGCGCTCGACCCGCTCCTTCGTCGGCGGCGCCACCCGGATGACGCCGTTCAGCACGTTCGACACGGTCTTCGGCGAGACCCCGGCGCGCTCCGCCACGTCCTTCACCGTGGGCCGCATGGCGCTCACGGTATCGGCAGCGGCCTGTCCCCCTGCTTCCCCGGGTCGCTGCGAATGGTTCGGACGTCCGTGCGCCACGATGCGGAGTGCACGACGCGCGCGACGGAGCGGGCACCGACCTGGAGGACGTCGATGATCCCGCTGCTGCGAGCCCCCGTGTCCCGCGCCGCCCTCAGGGCACTGAATCCGGCGGACCGCTCCGTGCCCGAGGGCGAGCCCCTGTCGGAGGCGAGCGGGCCCGATCCCGACCGGGTGCTGGTGGTCGGCAGCGGCCCGGTGACCGGGGCGGGAGCGCGGCGGCACGACGACGCCCTGCCGGGCACCATCGCGCGAGCCCTCGCGGACCGCACGGGCCACGGGGCGGTCGTGGAGGCGCGCGGGGCGCAGCGCCTGCGGCTGCACGACCTGCCGGCGCTGCTGCAGGGAGCACGGCTGCAGCGGTTCGACGCGATGGTGCTCGTGATCGGCCTCTTCGACGCGATGGACGGCGCCGGGCTCCGCGCGTGGAGCCGCGAGCTGCACCGGCAGCTCGACGCGATGCAGCGCGACGGCGCGCGCGGCGCCGTCGTGCTGCTGACGACCGTGCCGCCGGTCTCCTCGGTCGCTCGGCGCCGCACCCTCGCCGTCGCGCTCGCGGACCGCCGGGTGCGCCGCGTCAACCGCGTGCTCAGCCGGGCAGCGACCGACCGCCCCGCGACGGGCCGCGTCGCGCTGCCGGCCCCCGAGGCCGACGCGCCGATCGCGAGCGCGGCCTGGTACGAGCGGTGCGGCACCGCGGTGGCCGAGGCGCTGGCCCCGCTGCTGGCGGCGCAGCGGCAGCGCTGACCTCAGGCGGACGCCACGACGCGGAGCGGGCCGTCCAGCCGGCTCAACGGGGTCGCGGGCGCTCCCGAGCGGGTCGCGAGCACCTCCGCGACGACCGCCACGGCGACCTGCGCCGGCGTCGTCGCGCCGAGCGCGAGCCCGATCGGCGCATGCAGCCGGTCCAGCAGCGGAGCCGGGAGACCGAGCGCGACCAGGCGGTCGCGGCGCGGCGCCGTGGTCGCGCGGGAGCCCTGCGCCCCGACGTACCCGGCGTCCGACTCCAGCGCCGCCGCGAGAGCGAGCGCGTCGAGGTCCTCGTCGTGGCCGAGCAGGCATACGGCGTCCGCGGGCCCCGGGGCGAAGGCGCGCACCGCGTCGTGCGGCCTCGCGACCACCGCCTCGGTCCTCGTCGGGAACCGGCCCGGGTCCGCGAACGCCGACCGCACGTCCGAGACGGTGACCGCGTAGCCGGCGGCCGACGCGGCGGCCGCCACGGCGACGGCGGTCTCGGTCCCCCCGAGCAGCAGCATGCGGGGCGCCGCAGCGGCGCGGTCGACGAAGACCCCCGGACCCGGTTCCACGCCCTCGACGAGCCGGCCGAGGGCGACGCCCGCCGTCCGCACGGCGACCGCGACGGCCTCGCCGCGCAGGCGTCGCTCCAGCCGGCCGGCGAGCAGTGCGGCGTCGGCGCGCGTCAGCAGGTGGGTGAGGACGTCGACCTCGCCGCCGCAGGCCGCGACCGGGTCCCCGAAGCCGTAGCGCCGCACCGCCGGTGCGGCACCGCCGAGCGCGGCCCGGCAGCCCGCGAGGACGGCCGACTCGACGCAGCCGCCCGAGACCGAGCCGACCGGGGCCGCGCCGTCCGCGAGCGCCAGCGTGCTGCCGACGGGGTACGGCGAGCTGCCGGTCGCGTCGACCGCGGTCGCCAGCGCGACGGGAGCCGGGGCGCGCAGCAGGGGCAGCAGCCGGTCGGCGATCTCGAGCACCGACCCATGGTGCGCCCTGGCCGATTACGCGCGTGTTGCCGCGTCGGCGCGGGTCGCCGCCCCTCGCACTGGGGGCGCCCCACGAGGACAGAACGATCGTTCTGTCCTCGTGGGGCGCGCTACTGTCATGAGCACGGCGGCACCCACCGCCGAGGTCCTCACCCCGGACCGACCACACGGACCGCACGCCGGTCCTCCCGACGCGCGGCACCCCCGAGCCGCACGCGGGCGGACCCGAACCGGCAGGCGCCCGGCAGCCCCCGATGCCGGACGCGAGCGGGCCCGGACATGAAGAAGCGCCGCTGGCGACCGATCCCCCAACCGGTCGCCGCGGCGCTTCTCAACGAGGCGAGTCGGTGATCTCGGTCCCCCAACCGGTGACCGACTCGATGTGTACGACAGTACGCGCCGACCAGGGATTCCGCACCGGCTCGCACCGCCCCACTGCGGGTCACACCTGTTCGCGTCCCCGGGCGTCACCCGCTCGCGGCGCGACCTCTTGGCGCTTCCTCCGTCGCCGTGCCGGATGATCGCGGCATGGACGTGCAAGCGCTGCTGGAGGGGGTCGGCCCCTGGGCGCTCGCGGTGATCGCCCTCTTCGTCTTCATCGAGTCGGGGCTGCTGTTCCCGTTCCTCCCCGGCGACTCGCTGCTCGTCACCGCGGGGCTCGCGCACCAGCAGCTCGGGCTCAGCGTCGCCGTCATCGCGCTGGTGGGGTTCGTCGCGGCCGTCGCGGGCGACCAGGTGGGCTACCTGCTCGGCGACAGGTTCGGCGCCCGGCTGTTCAAGGACGACGCCCGCGTCCTGAAGACGTCGCGCCTGCGGGAGACCGAGGCCTTCTTCGAGAAGTACGGCGGCCGCGCGCTCGTGCTCGGGCGGTTCGTGCCGATCATCCGCACCTACGTGCCCCTCGCTGCCGGCAGCGCCCGCTACCCGTACCGGCGCTTCCTGCCCTGGAACGCGCTCGGCGCCTTCCTGTGGGCCGTCGGTGTCACGGTCGTCGGGTCGTTCCTCGGCGGGCTGCCCTTCATCGCGAACAACATCGACGTCCTGCTCGCCGCGGTCGTCGTCGTGTCCGTGCTGCCGATCGTCATCGACCAGCTGATCAAGCGGGCCCGCAGGCGCCGGGCCGCGGAGGCGCCGTCCGGCGAGGAGCAGGACGCTCAGGCCCGCTGAGGCGACCGGCCCCGGACGGAGTCCCAGGCCTCGCGGAAGGTGCGGCGCTTCCGGTACTCCCGCCACGCGAGCACGATGACCACCAGGTCGAGCAGCGTGATCAGCACGAGCCCGATCGAGAAGTGCATCGTCATCTCGACGAGCTGGAACACGACGAAGGCGATGAGCACCCCGATCGCCCAGGGCTGCACCCTGTGCGCGCCTGCGATCAGCGCGGCCACGACGGCGAGCTTCACGACGCCGTGGACGAGCAGGTAGACGGCGGCGAACAGGAGCCCGCCCGAGGTCGCGGCCGCGGCGCCGTGCAGGACGAGGTGCGCGACCAGGTCGTGCGGGTCCTCCTGCAGCTCCTCCGCCGTGAACGACTGCGCGAGCGCATCGAGCCGCTGCGGCCCGATGAAGAGCAGCGGGACGCCCGCGACCAGCTCGAAGAGGCCGTCGAGCCCCTTGAGGACGACCCCCACGAGGAACACGACGTCGAGGACGCGGTCGTGCCGTCCGGTCTCCGCCGACGTCGCCGTCATCGCACCCCTTCTCCGCACAGTCGCTCCGATCCTGAGGACGTCGCGCCAAGATCGCGCGAAGAATCGGGGCCGCACGACTCCAGCAGGATCCGAGGCCTCCTGTGGTCGACTCCCGCCATGACGGATGCGACCCATGAGGACGAGCCCCACGCCGGGGGCCTCGCCGGTCGGCTCAACTGGCTGCGGGCGGGCGTGCTGGGCGCGAACGACGGGATCGTGTCCGTCGCCGCGATCGTGGTCGGCGTCGCCGGTGCCACCACGGCGACGGGCCCCATCCTGACCGCGGGCGCCGCCGGGCTCGTCGGCGGCGCGATCTCCATGGCGCTCGGCGAGTACGTGTCGGTGAGCAGCCAGCGGGACAGCCAGACGGCGCTGATCGCCAAGGAGCGCGCCGAGCTGCGGGACATGCCCGAGCAGGAGCTCGACGAGCTGGCCGCGCTCTACCGCGCCAAGGGGCTGTCGTCGGACACGGCGATGCGGGTGGCGGAGGAGCTGACGGCGCACGACGCGCTGAGCGCGCACCTCGAGGCCGAGCTGGGCATCGACGAGGACGACGTCGCCAGCCCGTGGCAGGCCGCGGGCGCCTCGGCGCTCGCCTTCTTCATCGGGGCGGTGCTGCCGATGATCGCGATCCTGCTGCCGCCGCCGGCGCTCCGGGTCCCGATCACCTTCGCGGCCGTGCTGATCGCCCTCGCCGCGACGGGCGCGATCAGCGCGGCGATCGGCGGCAGCGAGAAGGGCCGCTCGACGCTGCGGGTCGTGATCGGCGGCGCCATCGCCCTCGCCGCCACCTTCGCGATCGGCTCGCTGCTCGGCACGACCGGCATCGCCTGAGCCGCTGCCGGGGAGGGCGCCGCGGCAGCGGTCGCCGAGCATCCGGTGCGACGATCGTCAGCACGAGCGCCGGCCGGTCGGCCGGTCCGTACGGTGGCGCCATGGACTCCGCCGACCGGGTCGCCGAGCCGGATCCCGGACCCGACGCCCCCGAGCACGAGCGACGGACGCGGGCCACGAGCAGGGCCGAGCGCCTCGCCGCTCGGCTCGACCGCCCGATGGGCGTGCTCGGCGTGCTCTTCGTCTTCATCGTGCTCGGGCAGGTCCTCGCGAAGGATCCGGCGCTCGTCACCGTGTTCGGCGTCCTCGGCTGGGTGTGCTGGGCGGTCTTCGTCGCGGAGTTCGTCCTCCGCGCGCACGTCGCCGGATGGAGCGGGCACTTCTGGCGGCGCAACTGGTGGCAGGTGCTGTTCCTCGCCCTGCCCTTCCTCCGCTTTTTCCGGGCACTCTCGGTGTTCCGCCTCGCCCGGGTGGCGCGGGTGGCCCGGCTCGGTGGTGTGGTCTCCGCGGGCGTGCGCGGGTCCCGGTCAGCAGGGCGCCTCCTCTCCGGCCGGATCTCGTGGCTCGCCGCCATCACGGCGGTCGTGATCCTCGCCGCCAGCCAGCTGCTCTACGTCAGCACCGGGATCGACTACGGCGACGCGCTCTACCAGGCCGCGATGGCGACCATCACCGGCAGCGGGCTCGAGGGCGACGGCCTGCTCGTCCGACTGCTCCGGATCGTGCTGGCCGTCTACTCCGTCGTCGTCTTCGCGACCCTGGCCGGATCCCTCGGCGCGTACTTCCTCACCCGACCGGACGGGCCTCGCGAGCAGGAGTAGCCGCGGCGGGTCGGGAGCGCCGAGAAGCGCCTCCGGTGACCCTTGCGGGGGATCCGAGCGGAGGAGGACCATGCGACGGTGGTCAGCACGAGGTCGCGACTCAGGCACCTCATCGAAGCACGGCTCGAGAGCGTCGACTCGCTCGACGCCGTCGCCTCGGCCGTCTTCGAGGTCGTCGGCGCCGAGATCCCCAACGTGCTGACCTGCCTCGCGACGATGGATCCGAGCAGCGGGCTCATCACCCGCGCACTCAAGTCGAAGCCGCTCGAGATCGGCGACCACGAGTTCACGGCGGCCGAGTACGGCGCTCCGGACGTGAACCGGTTCGACGATCTGGCGCGGCGGCCGGTCCCGGTCGGCGTGCTGTCGGTAGACACCGCAGGATCCCCGTCGTCATGTCTCCGTTTCCGGGAGTTCATGGCCCCGCGCTTCGGCTTCACCGACGAGCTCCGGCTGGCCTGTCTGACGGGCGGGACGATGTGGGGCGCCCTCGCGCTGTACCGGGGCGAGGGCGAGGCGTCCTTCACCCGGGAGGACGGAGCCCGCGCCGCCGAGATCCACGAGCTCGTCGCACGCGCGCTCATGCGGACGCTGGTCGCGCCCGAGCGCGTGCCGGACCCGCAGCGCCCACCGGCCGTCCTCGTCCTCGACGAGTCGGACCGGATCGAGAGCCGAAGCGGACCGACCGATGCGCTGATCGACGTCCTCGGCGGCTGGGACGCCGGCGATCTGCCGGCGTCGATGCTCGCCGTCGCCGCCGCGGCTCGGACGGCGGCCGGCACGGCGTCCTCGCGGATCCGCACCCTCGACGGCGAGTGGGTGACGGCTCGCGCGGTCGCGGTGACCACGCTGTCGGGGGTGCGTTCGGTCGTGCTGACCGTCGAGACGCCGCACCCGGCTGCGATCGGGCGCCTCCGTCTGGCAGCGCGCGGGCTGACGACGCGGGAGAAGGACATCGTGCAGCAGGTCCTGCTCGGGGCATCGACGAAGGAGATCGCGCTCGAGCTGCACCTGTCCGCCCACACCGTGCAGGACCACCTCAAGGCCGTCTTCGCGAAGCTCGGCATCAGCAGTCGCCGAGAGCTGATCGCGCAGTTCGTCGGCTGACCGGGCCGGCTCGGAAGTCCCCACATTCCTGGGATGGTCCGAGACCACCGCTGGACCGGACCATCGAGGCATGACGACGAACCGCCTCACCGGCCCCGATCAGATCCACGATCGCTTCCTGCGCGCGACGAACGAGAAGGACGTCGAGGGCCTCATGGCCCTCTACGACACCGCCGGCATCGCCGTGCAGCTCGACGGCTCCGAAGCCGTGGGCGAGCCCGCCATGCGGGCGATGCTCGACGGCCTCACCACCGCCATCCGCCGCATCGACGGCACCACCCGGAAGCTCTTCGTCTCCGGGGACATCGCCCTCAGCTCTGCGGACTGGACCGCGGAGATCGTCCTGCCCGACGGCTCGACGATCACTCAGGGGGGCACGACCGCCGAGGTCTCCCGCCGCCAGCCCGACGGCACCTGGCGGGTCGTGATCGACGACCCGCTGTTCGCCTGAGCCGCCTCCTCCGACCCGCTCCCGTCGTCCCGCCCGGCACCGTTGGCTGCCGGGTGGGACGCCCTCTCCGCAGATCGACCTGACAGGACCCCCATGACCGACACGACCACCTCCCCGGCTCTCGACGAGCTCGCCGCGCAGCTGACCGGCGACCTCCTCCTCCCCGGCACCGACGCCTACGCCGAGCTCGCCACCCCCTGGAACCTCGCGGTCCCGTCGCGGCCCATCGCCGTCGCCGCGGTCGCCGACGCGGAGGACGTCCAGCACGTCCTCCGCTGGGCGAGCCGGACCGGCACGCCGGTCGCCGTCCGAGCTACCGGGCACGGCGCCGTCGACGCGCTCGACGGCGTCGTCCTCGTGCACACCGGCCGGCTCGCCGAGATCGCGATCTCGCCCACCGGCACCGCCCGGATCGGCGCCGGCGTCACCGCGCAGGCGCTCTCCGCAGCAGCCGCGGCCCACGGCTTCGCACCCCTGCTCGGGTCCGCGCCGACCGTCGGCGTCGTCGGCCTCCTCACCGGCGGCGGCCTCGGCCCGCTCGCGCGCAGCCACGGCGTCTGCTCCGACCGGGTCACCGCCTTCGACCTGGTCACCGGGCTCGGGGACCTCCTGCATGTCACCGCCGAGACGCACCCCGATCTCTTCTGGGGCCTCCGCGGCGGCAAGGGCGCCCTCGGCGTCGTGACCGCCGTCGAGCTCGCCCTGCTGCCGGACGACGTGATCCTCGCGGGGAGCGTCTTCTTCGACGGCGCGGACGCGGCCGTCGTGCTGCACGCCTGGGCCGAGTGGTGCCCCGGACTCCCCGACGCGGCGACGACCTCTGTCGCGCTGCAGCGCCTGCCGGACCTGCCGTTCATCCCGGCGCCGATCGCGGGACGGCTCACCGTCGCCGTGCGGTTCGCCTGGACCGGCGACGAGCGCGCCGGTCGGGAGGCGCTCGCCCCGATGCTGCGGGTGGCCGCGCCCGTCCTCGGGGGTGTGCAGCCCATGCCGACGTCCGCAGTCGGCGCCATCCACGGGGACCCCGTGCAGCCGACCCCGGCCGCGGAGCGCTCCGCCATGCTGCGCGGGCTGCCGCGCGCCGCCGTCGACGCCCTGCTCGGTGCCGCTGGGCCGCAGACGGAGTGCACGCTGCTGCTCGCCGAGCTCCGGCAGCTCGGCGGGCGGGTTGCCCACGCCCCCGAGGCGGAGGATCTCTTCCCCGGGCGTGAGGTGGCCTTTGCCGCGAACGCGATCGGGATCTCGGCGGGACCCGCGGCCGCGGCGACCGAGCGGGACGCGGCGGCGGTCGTCGAGCGGCTGCGGCCCTGGTCGACGGGCGGACGCGTGCCCAACTTCGAGCCGACCGTAGACCCGGACGCGATCCTCGCGACCTACGGCCGGCCGTCGATCGAGCGGCTCCGCGCACTGGTCGAGCGGGTCGACCCGAGCTGCGTCCTCGCGGCGGCCGCACCGGTCCGGCGGATCGCGCTGGGCTGAGGACCCGCACGACGGGCGCGCGACGAACAGCATCGACCGCGCGCCCGTCGGCCGAGGACGCGGCGGAGGGCGTGGGATTCGAACCCACGAGGCATTGCTGCCTGCCGGTTTTCAAGACCGGATCCTTCGGCCGCTCGGACAGCCCTCCAGGGGGCCGAGGCTAGCGGGCGCGGGTGGTCTCGAGGCTCCTCCGTCGCACCTCGACCGACGGGTCCTGAAGCAGGTCGGGTGGTCTCGAGGCTCGCTCCGCTCGCACCTCGACCAGCGGCGCGGGGCTGCTGCTGCTACGGGAGGCGGTCGAGGAGGGTCGCGAGGCCGTCCTCGGTGACCGGGGGCAGCAGCTCGCCCGCGGCCCGGTGCACCTCGGGCGGCGCCTGGCCCATCGCCGCGCCGACGCCTTCCGCGCTCGCCCACTCGAGCAGGTCGATGTCGTTGCGGCCGTCGCCCGCCGCGACCACGCGGTCGCGCGGCACGTCGAGCGCCTTCCGCACGCGCTCCATCGCGGTCGCCTTGTTCACGCCGTCGGGCGCGATGTCGAGCCAGGCCGTCCAGCCGACCGCGTAGCTGACCCGGTGCAAGCCCATCCGCTCCACCGCGCCGAGGAACTCCTCCGTCGCCGAGGTCGGTGAGACGACCACCACGCGGGTCGCCCGCACGGTGAGCAGGTCGTCCCAGTCCACCTGCTCCCCCGCGGGTCCGACCGCGGAGGCCGGGAACCGCTCGGTGTAGCGGAAGAAGCCCTCCTCGTCCTCGACGGCGAAGAGCGCGTCGGAGAGGGCGGCGCGGATGGTCCCCAGCACCTCGGTCGGGTCGAACGTCTCCACGAACTCGCGGCGGTACCCGTCCTGCGCGGAAGCGTCGCGCTTCAGGGTGACGGCGCCGTTCGCGCACACGAGGTACTCGGGGTCGATGCCCGCCGCACGGGCGACCGGGATCGTGGAGGCCGCGCTGCGGCCCGTGGCCAGCATCACCTCGTGGCCGCGGGCCCGCGCCGCGAGGATCGCCCGGCGCACGGGCGGGTTCAGCTCGCCGTCCTCGGTGAGGACGGTGCCGTCGATGTCGAGCGCGACGAGCCGGCCGTCGGCCCTCACCGAACGGGCTCGAGCACGGCCCGGCCGCCGAGGTAGGGCTGCAGCACCTCGGGCACCGCGACGGAGCCGTCGGCCTGCTGGTGCGTCTCGAGGATCGCGACGAGCCAGCGGGTCGTGGCGAGCGTGCCGTTCAAGGTCGCGACCGGGGCGGTGCGCCCGCCCTCGGTGCGGTGGCGGATGCCGAGCCGCCGCGCCTGGAACGTGGTGCAGTTGCTGCTCGACGTCAGCTCGCGGTACCGCCCCTGGGTCGGGATCCACGCCTCGACGTCGAACTTGCGGGCGGCGGAGGTGCCGAGGTCACCCGCGGCCGTGTCGATGACCCGGTAGGCGAGGCCGAGGTCGACCATCATCGCCTCCTGCATCCCCAGCATCCGCTCGTGCTCCGCCTCCGCCTCCGCGGGATCGACGTAGCTGAACATCTCGAGCTTGTCGAACTGGTGCACGCGGATGATGCCGCGGGTGTCCTTGCCGTGGCTGCCCGCCTCGCGGCGGTAGCAGGTGGACCAGCCGGCGTAGCGGAGCGGCCCGTCGGCGAGGTCGAGGATCTCGTCGGAGTGGTACCCGGCGAGCGCCACCTCGCTGGTCCCCACCAGGTAGAGGTCGTCGGCCTCGAGCCGGTACACCTCGTCCGCGTGGTCGCCGAGGAAGCCGGTGCCGGCCATGATCTCGGGCTTCACGAGCGTCGGGGTGATCAGCGGGACCAGCCCCGCCTCGTCGGCGCGGTCGAGCGCGAGGTTCATCAGCGCGAGCTGGAGGCGGGCCCCTTGGCCCCGCAGATAGCTGAAGCGGGCGCCGGAGACCTTCGCGCCCCGCGCCATGTCGATGGCGCCGAGCAGCTCGCCGAGCGCCAGGTGGTCGCGGGGCTCGAAGTCGAAGTCGGGCCGCTCCCCCACCTCGCGGAGCACGACGTAGTCGTCCTCGCCACCCTCGGGCACCTGCGCGAGGACCACGTTCGGGATGGCGCGGACGAGGTCCTCGGCCTCCGCCTCCACGACCTGCGACCGCTCCGACGCCTGGCGGACCTCGGCCGCGAGCTCCTTCACCTGCGCGAGCAGCGCGGGCTTGTCCTCCTTGGACGCCGCGGCCACGCGCTTGCCGAACGCGTTCTGCTCGGCGCGCAGGCGCTCGAACTCGGCGATGGCGTCGCGGCGCCGGGCATCCGCCTCGGCCGCGCGGGCGACGAGGCCGACATCGGCGCGACGGGCGCGCTGCGAGGCCTCCACGACCTCGGGAGCCGCGCGGAGCAGCTGCGGGTCGATCACCACCCCAGCCTAGGCGGGACCGCGACAACGGCCCCGGCGCGCCTCCCGTCGCCGGATCACCCGAGGAGCACACTCCGGGCGATCCGCGCGAGCAATGGTGCGCGCGGCGACGGGACGGAGTCCGGATGAGGATGATCACGGCCGGGCGCGCGGTGGCGCTCGGAGCGCTCGCGCTGACGATCGCGGGGGCGACCGCGCTGCCCGCGCAGGCCGCGACGGGCACGCACCCGTCGAGCCACGTGCGGGTGTGCGGACCGCCCGCGAAGGGGATGGTCGCGTGCGACGCGATCAGGAACGATGCCGCACCCGTGCGTTCGAGCGCGACGTCGCTGCCGAACGGCTACGGGCCGACCCAGCTGCAGAGCGCGTACGGGCTCACCTCGACCGCCGGGGCCGGCCGGACGCTCGCGATCATCGACGCCTACGACGCCCCGACGGCGGCGAAGGACCTGGCCGTGTACCGGACGACCTACGGGCTCCCCGGCTGCGCGGGCACGCCGACCTCGGACGCGATCGGCACCTGCACCTTCAAAAAGGTGAACCAGACCGGCGGCACGAGGATGCCGAAGGCGAACGCGGGCTGGGCGCAGGAGACGTCGCTCGACCTCGACATGGCCAGCGCGATCTGCCCGAACTGCAGCATCCTGCTCGTCGAGGCGGACTCGGCGTCGCTCGCCGACCTCTCCACCGCGGTGACGACGGCGGTCCGCCTCGGCGCGACGGTGGTGTCGAACAGCTACGGCGGCTCGGAGCCTTCGGCGTCCGCCGCGTACGACTCGGCGTACTCGTCGACGAAGGCGGTCATCACTGCGAGCACGGGCGACGGCGGCTACGGGGTCTCCTACCCGGCCTCGGCACCCGGCGTCATCGCGGTGGGCGGCACGTCGCTGACGATGAGCGGGACCACCCGGGTCGGCGAGACGGCGTGGAGCGGTGCGGGCTCCGGATGCTCCACCGCGTTCGACCAGCCGAGCTGGCAGGGCGCCGCCGTCGGTACCGCGTGCGGATCGAAGCGCGCCGTGGCGGACGTGTCCGCCGTGGCCGACCCGAGCACCGGTGTCGCCGTCTACGACAGCACGCGCTACCAGGGGAGGGCGGGCTGGATGGTGTTCGGCGGCACGTCGGCCTCGTCGCCGATCATCGCCGGCACGTACGCGCTCGCCGGCGGCCCTCCGGCGGACGGCGCCGGCGCGCACCTCTACGCGAACACATCCTCGCTGCACGACGTCAGCGGCGGGTCGAACGGGTCGTGCTCGACGGTCGCGGCGCAGCTCTGCACCGCGGGCACGGGCTGGGACGGCCCGACCGGGCTCGGCACGCCGAACGGCCTCGGCGCGTTCTGACCCCCTCGAGAGGCGCCCCTGCCGACCGTCGGCCGGCAGGGGCGCCTCTCAGCATTCCTGCGGAGATCTCCCCGGTGGTCCTCAGTACGGTGGGGCGCATGCCCGCCTCGGACCAGGTCGCCGCGATCGTCTACAACCCGATCAAGGTCGAGGAGGACCGGCTGCGCCGGGCGGTCGCCGACAGCGAGCGGAAGGCCGGCTGGACCGAGAGCCGCTGGTACCCGACCACCGAGGAGGACCCGGGCGCCGGGATGGCGAAGCAGGCGGTCGAGGACGGCGCGACGGTCGTCGTGGCGGCGGGGGGCGACGGCACCATCCGCGCGGTCTCGGAGGGGCTCCGCGGGGCCGGCGTCCCCATCGCGCTCATCCCCTCCGGCACCGGCAACCTGCTCGCCCGCAACCTGCGCATGTCGCTCGACCGGCTCGAGGAGTCGGTCGACACCGCCTTCACCGGCGTCGACCGGCACATCGACCTCGGTGTCGCCGAGCTGGAGCGGGAGGGCGGCGACCGCGAGACGCACGCCTTCGTCGTGATGGCGGGCATCGGCCTCGACGCCGCGATGATCGCGAACACGGATCCGGGCCTGAAGAAGAAGGTCGGCTGGCTCGCCTACGTCGGGGGGATCGTCCGCAGCCTGAAGGGCGACAACCGCATCCGGCTGCGCTTCAAGCTGGACGACGAGCCCTCGCACTCCCTGCGCGTGAACACCGTGCTCATCGGCAACTGCGGGCTGCTGACGGGCAACATCCTGCTGCTGCCGGAGGCGGCGGTCGACGACGGCCTCTTCGACATCGTCGCGCTCCGCCCCGACGGCCCGATCGGCTGGATCCAGATCCTCTGGAAGGTGCTCTGGGAGAACGGCGTCCTGCGCCGCAGCGACCTCGGCCGCAAGATCCTGAGCCACACCAAGGAGGTGCGGACGCTCCGCTACCTCCGCGGGAAGCGGGTGGTGTTCCGCACCGACGGTCCGCGCGCGGTGCAGCTGGACGGCGATGCGATGGGCGACGTGGTCGCCGTGCGGGCGTCCGTCGAGGCGGGCGCACTGACCGTGCGCGTCCCCGAGGACAAGGCCGACCAGCTGCCCGCTTCCGACGCGGCGAAGGAGGCCCAGCCCGCCTGAGCGACGCGCCGCGGGACACGCCGGGCGCCCGGCGCGTCTCCGCCACCGGCGCGATCCGGTCCGTACGGTCCTCCGGATGCGCGCGACCCGTCGACACCTGCTCGCCTCGGCCGCCCTCGGCTCCGCTGCGATGGCGTTGAGCGCCTGCTCCGGGAGCCCGGTCTCGACCCGCGCCGTGGACGCGGTCGAGGCCGAGACCGTCGGGCTCCGGTACCGCGGCGCACGATCCGGCTCCGTCCGCGGCGGCGACCGCATCGTGCTGCACGGCACCGACCTCGGCGCGGCCCGCACGGCGCGGATCGGCGGCGTGGAGGTGCCGCTGGTGCGGCAGGGTGCGGCGAGCGTCGTCGCGACCTCCCCCGCCGCCGTCGACTTCCGATCCGGCGAGGTCGAGGTCGCCCTGCTCGACGCGGATCGGCACGAGGTCGCGTCGACCACCTGGACGTACCGCGCCGTGGACGGGGTCGACCGGCAGCTCGAGTACGTGCTGACCTACTGGAAGGACTACAACCCGGCCTACCAGCGCCTCGGCGACACCGACTGCGTCGACTTCACGAGCCAGTCGCTGCTCGAACGCGGCTGGGAGCAGCAGGGGACGTGGACCCACGCCGAGCAGGTGGTGTCCTCCGGTCCGGCCTGGATCAGCTCCACGGCCTTCCGCGACTTCATGACCCTGCACCCGGAGCTCGGGACCGCGCTCACGGACGACCAGCGCGACCGCGTGAAGCTGGGCGACGTGGTCCAGTTCGACTGGGACGGCTCCGGCGACCGCGATCACACCGGCGTCGTGACGCGCATCACCACCGAGGGCGGACGGACCCGCATCGGGTACGCCGGGCACACGAAGGACAGCGATTACCGCGACGTCGACGAGTCGATCACCATCGACCACCCCGGCGGGACCGCCTTCTACTGGTCGCTGGCCTGAGGACGCGCCACCCCTAGCCTTGGGCGTCATGGCAGGAGGGCTCGTCGTCGTCGGGGCCGCGCTCGGCGCCGGGCGCTGGCTCGCCGAGCAGCTGGGCGCGCACGGGCGGTGGTCCCGGACCCTGCTCGTCGACACCGCTCCGATCGACCCCTCCGTGCAGGGCGGCGGGCAGGCGCTCACGGCCCTGCCCGCGGACCTCGGCGACGTCCGCGCGGCGGTCGTCGCCGTGCCGGCCTCCGCACTCGACCCGGTGCTGACCGACCTCGCCGCCGCGTTGCCCGGTGACGCCGAGCTGGTCGTCGTGGCGAATCCGATGGCGCCCGCCGTCGCCCTGCTGCAACGCATGCCGCAGCAGGCATGGACGGCTCACCTGCTGTTCGACCCCGCACTGACCGCCGGCGACGGGCAGGGCGTCTTCGTCGCCCCGGCCGCACCGCCGACCTGGTTCGCGGACGCGCTCGAGGGCAGCGGGGCGCTGCTGCGCACGGGCGACGCCGCCTCGCACGACGCCGCGATGGCGGTCGTGCAGGGCGCCACGCACCGCACGCTCGTCGCGTTCGCCGACGAGGTGACCGCGTCCGTGCCGGACCTCGACGCGCTCTGGAGCGTGCGCACCCCGCTGTTCGACAGCCTGCTCGCGCTCACCACGCGGGCGCTCGACCCCCGGCAGCAGGCCCAGGTGGCCGCGCTGCAGACGCCGGAGGTGCAGCGCGCGGCCGCAGCGGCCCGCGACCGCATCAGCGGCACGCTCTTCGAGGAGCTGCGGACGACCGCGGCGGCGGGCATCCAGGCCGCGCAGGCGCGGCGGGGCGAGATCGCGCGGCACCTCCGCGAGGGCACCCTCGTCGGGCTCCGCCGGGCCGGTGCCCCCGACTCGGTGCGCGTCGGCCGGGTCCGTGCGGCGTCCCCGACCCACGTCGCGCTCGACGTGCTGCTGGCGGGGCCGCCCGGTCGGGCCGCCCTGCTGGACGGTCCCGGGCTGGCGAACGCCGCACGGCTCGGCGTGCCGAAGCGCGTCGCCCGCCACGACTTCGGTGCCGGGCACGTCGAGGTGCTGGGCGAGGCGGAGCTGCAGCGCCTGCTCGACGAGCGCCTCGCGTTCCTGCCGCGCGACGTCCGCTTCCTCGTGCCCGAGTCCGTGTCCGGCGCCGGGGTGACGCGGGTCGTCGCGCGCGCCGCGGGGCTGCGCGACGTGCGGCTGGTCGACGAGGTCGTGCGCACCGGCCAGCGCTCGGTCGTCGTGCACCTCGCCGTGCGGGCGGACCGGGACGTCGACGCGACGGTCGAGGCGGTGCGTCGCGACGTCGCCGCCGCCTACGCCTGGCCGGTCGGCGTCACGCGGGCCCCGGCCCGCGCGGAGCTGGAGGTGGTCTACCTGGGCCCGGCGGGCACGTTCTCCGAGACGGCGGCGCGCCAGGCCGGCGAGAGCCTGGGCCTCGTCGCGCCGCGGCTCACGGCCCTGCCGAGCTTCGACGCGGTGCTCGGCGCCCTGCGGCCGGGCGTCGTCGGGGTCCTGCCGATCACGAGCAGCGCATCCGGCCTCGTCGGCCGGGCCGTGGACGCGCTGCTCGCCGCACCGCCCGTCGTCGCGAGCGGCGTCGTGGACGTCGCCGTGCGGTTCGACGCCTACGTCCGGGGACCCGAGCCGCTGGAGCGCCTGCGAGGACGGCAGGTGTTCAGCCACCCCCAGGGCCTCGCGCAGTGCACGCGGTTCGTCGCGCGGTGGGGGCTCGCGCCGGTGCCGACGGCCTCCACCGCCGAGGCCCTCGCGATGGTCGAGCGCTCGGACGAGCCGGCGGTGGCGCTCGGCGGCGCGGACCTCGGGGGGCCGCTGCGCGTCGCGGAGCGCGAGGTCGACGACCTGTCCGGGTCGATCACCCGCTTCCTCGTCGTCGGGGTCGAGGGCGAGTTCGCCGCGCAGCGGGAGGGCGCCGACCCCACCCTGCGCAGCCTGTGGGTCGGCGGCTCCGCCGCCGATGCCGTCGCGCTGCTGCCGACGGGCGGGGCCGTCTACTCCGAGGTGCTCACCGACGCCGACGGCCGCTTCCTGCTGGTCTCCAGCGGCACGAACGCGGAGGCCGGCGCCGCCCGCCGGCTCGGCGTGCTGCCGTGGTCCCCGCGCACCCCGATCGTGCGGCCCGCGGCGGACTAGTCCGGCTCGCCCGCCGGCCGCAGGTGCGCCGCGGCTCGGCGATGGTGGAGCGCGAGCCCTCCGCGCCCCTCCGCCTCGAGCTGGTCGGCGGAGTGCTCCAGCAGGTCGACGACGTCGCGCACCATCCTCAGCACGGCCGCAGGATCCCGCCGGCCCGCTCGGCGGCACGGCGGACACCCGGGCTCCCCGCGATCCACAGGACTTCTTCAGGTGAGGCGGGCGCGTGCCACCGGCCCGCTCCGTCGCGACCGCGCGGTGCGTCGGCCCGGATCCGGAGGGAAGCCCCAGCGGGTCGGGTGCCAGGATGACGGCATGACCTCACGGGCAGGGACGCCTGCGCAGTCGTCCGACCTCATCGACGTCGAAGCGCTGATCGACGCCTACTGGCACCGGCACCCCGACGTGTCGGACCCCGAGCAGAAGGTGGTGTTCGGCACCAGCGGCCACCGCGGCAGCAGCCTGAAGACCGCCTTCAACGACGACCACATCGCCGCCATCACGCAGGCGATCGTCGAGTACCGCGCCGAGCAGGGCACGACCGGCCCCCTCTTCATCGGCCGCGACACCCACGCGCTCTCGGCGCCCGCGCAGTCGACCGCGCTCGAGGTGCTCGTCGCGAACGGCGTCGACGTGCTCGTCGACGAGTTCGACGGCTACACCCCGACGCCCGCGGTGAGCCACGCGATCATCCGGTACAACCGGGAGCACCCGGGGCAGCCGCAGGCGGACGGCATCGTCGTGACGCCGAGCCACAACCCGCCCGCGGACGGCGGCTTCAAGTACAACCCGCCGCACGGCGGCCCGGCCGACAGCGACGCGACGAACTGGATCGCGGAGCGCGCCAACGCGCTGATCGCGGGCGGCCTCCAGGACGTGCAGCGCGCCGAGGCCACCGCCGTCGGCACCTACGACTTCCGCACCCGCTACGTCGAGGACCTCGGCTCCATCATCGACATGCAGGCGATCAAGGACAGCGGCATCCGGATCGGCGCGGACCCGCTGGGCGGCGCCTCCGTGTCGTACTGGCAGGCGATCGCCGAGGCCTACGGGCTCGACCTCACCGTCGTGAACCCCGAGGTCGACCCGCAGTGGGGCTTCATGACGCTGGACTGGGACGAGAAGATCCGCATGGACCCGTCCTCCCCGTCGGCGATGGCCTCGGTCGTCGCCCGCGCCGGCGACTACGACATCCTCACCGGCAACGACGCGGACGCGGACCGGCACGGCATCGTGACGCCCGACGCCGGCCTGATGAACCCGAACCACTACCTCGCGGTGGCGATCCAGTACCTGTTCACGCACCGCCCGGGGTGGAGCGAGGACGCGGCGGTCGGCAAGACGCTGGTCTCCAGCTCGATGATCGACCGGGTCGCCGAGTCGATCGGCCGGACGCTCGTCGAGGTGCCGGTGGGCTTCAAGTGGTTCGTGCCGGGCCTCATCGACGGCTCCGTCGCCTTCGGCGGGGAGGAGAGCGCGGGCGCCAGTTTCCTCAAGCAGGACGGCACCTCGTGGACCACCGACAAGGACGGGATCCTGCTCTGCCTGCTGGCGAGCGAGATCCGCGCGGTGACCGGCAGGAGCCCCAGCGAGCTGTACCGCGAGCTGACCGAGCGGTTCGGCGACCCGGCGTACGCCCGCGTCGACGCGGCAGCGACGAAGGCGCAGAAGGCGGCGCTCGGGAAGCTCGACGGCGACGCGGTCGCCGCGACCGAGCTGGCCGGCGAGCCGATCGTGGCGAAGCTGTCGAAGGCGCCCGGCAACGGCGCCGCGATCGGCGGCGTGAAGGTCGTGAGCGAGGACGCCTGGTTCGCCGCGCGCCCCTCCGGCACCGAGGACGTGTACAAGATCTACGCCGAGTCCTTCAAGGGCCCGGACGACCTGAAGGCGGTCCAGGCGGAGGCGAAGCGCATCGTCGACGCCGCGCTCGGCTGACCCGCGTCCCCCCTCGCGGATCCGCACCTCCTCCGCGGGAGTGCTGCGGATCCGCGGGGACCGTCGGTCAGCGGGGGGAGGCCGCGAGGTAGAGCAGGCCGAGCGCCGCGCCCGCTGCCGTGAGCACCGCGGTCGCGGCCAGCAGCAGTCCGCCCGGCATCACGCCGCCGGACCCGAAGGCGGCCGACGCCGCGCGGGCGCGGCGGGCGGCCGCGAGCCACAGGCCGATCGCGACCGCGACGCCGGCGAGCCCGGTGCCGATCGTCCAGGGTCCGAGCACGTCCGGCAGCACGCGGACCGATACGAGCGCGCCCACCGCGAGGGCGAGCAGCGTGCGGCGCCACGACAGCGCGGTCCGCTCCGGCTGCAGGCCCGGGTCGACGGGCGCGGTCACCGGATCAGCAGCCCGACGACGATGAGGACCGCGACGAGCACGACGCCGCCGGCGAGCGGCAGCGAGACGAACGACGACGGCAGCGGGCGGCCGAGGCGCAGGGCGCGCTCCGCCGCCGCCCAGTTCAGCCAGGCCACCACCGGCAGCACGAGGCCGAGTCCGAGCAGCACCGCCGCGGTCGCGACCCGCACGCCGACGGGCAGCGGCAGCGCTACGGCGTCGACCGCGACGCCGCCCGCGATCAGCGCGAGCGCCGTGCGGATCCAGGCGAGGAAGGTGCGCTCGTTGGCGAGCGTGAAGCGGGGGTCGGGCTCCTGCCCCACCCCGTAGACCCGGGCCGGGAAGCGCCTGGTCACCCGAGGATCCTGGTCACCCGAGGAATCCTGGCACGCCGCGGGCCTGCAGCCCTTGAGCGCGCCCCGGCCGCTAGCGTCGGGCGCCGACCGTGCCGCGACGAGAGGGGACCCGCGTGGACGACGCCCTCGACGAGCGCGCCCTGCCCGAGCCCGAGGTGCTCGAGGAGGAGGAGGCCGCACCGGCCCCCTGGTGGGCGCGGGTGCGGATCCTGCTGCCCGGGCTGGTCACCACGGTCGGCGGCGCGGGCATCACGCTCGCGCTGATCGGCAACGCCTACGCGACCACGCTGCCGGGCGACGAGCCGGACACGAGGCCGACGGTCGCGGTGCAGCACTACGTCGTCCCGCCCGAGGCGGTGCTCGACGACATCACGGTCGACCGCATCAAGGTCTCGGCCGCTCCCGTCGCCCCGTCCGGGTCGAGCGGCGGCGCGGTGTCGATGCCGACCGGACCGGTCGCTCCCGTCGGCGAGGCGCAGCAGTACGCGGCGCAGCAGATCGCCGCCCGAGGGTGGGCGAAGAAGGAGCTGGCCTGCCTGGTGCCGCTCTGGAGCCGGGAGTCGGGCTGGAACGCGCACGCGGGCCGGCCGAACGGCCCGTACGGCATCCCCCAGGCCTACCCGGGTACGAAGATGGCGTCCGCCGGCGGCGACTGGCTGAACGACCACCGCGTGCAGATCCGCTGGGGGCTCGGCTACATCGCCGGCCGCTACGGCACCCCCTGCGGCGCCTGGGCGCACTGGCAGTCGGCCCACTCGTACTGACGCCGGGGCGCGCGACACCCCCGCCGCTCAGTAGTCGGGCGCGTCCGGCAGGCCGAAGACCTTCTCGAGCAGCGGCTGGTCCGACTCGTGCATGTGGCGCGCCAGCGCCTCACCGACGTAGCGGAAGTGCCACGGCTCCCACTGGATGCCCGTCACCGCCTGCTGCCCCTTCGGGTAGCGGAGGATGAAGCCGTAGCGCCACGAGTTCGCGTCGAGCCACCGCCCGGCGGGCGTCGCCCCGAAGCAGGTCGCGATCGGGCAGCGGCCGGACGAGTCGCCGAGGTCGTCCGCGAGCCCGGTCTGGTGCTCGCTGTAGCCGGGGCGGGCGGTGAGCCGCTCCGTCGCCGTGAGGCCCAGCGACTTCAGGTTGCGGTCGAAGATCGACTTCTGGACGGTGTACGGGCGGTAGGCGGACAGCGACACGACGCCGACGCCGTCGCCCTTCGCCGCCGCGACCATCCGCTCGAGGGCCTTCGCGGCCGGCTTCCGGAGCAGCGGCGCGTTCGTGTGCGGCACGTCGGGGGCGACGAGGTCCTGCGGCACCCAGTCCTTCGGGTCCAGCGGCCGCCGCTTGTCGACCACCACCCAGATGCTGCGCGGGTCGTCGATCGAGTGGCGGGCGAGGTCGAACGTCGGCGTCGGCGTCGGCGTCGGCGTCGGCGTCGGCGTCGGCGTGGTCTCTGGGGTCGGCGACGTGGGCGCCTCGGAGCCCGGCGTCGAGGCGCTCGGTGCCCCCGACGCGCTGCCGGTCGGGACCGCGGCGGTGCAGCCGGAGAGGGCGAGCAGCGCGACCCCCGCGAGGACGCCGACGAGCCGGGGACGACGGATCCGACGCACGCGCGGGAGCCTACTCAGCGACTCCTCGGCCCGATCGTCGCCGCGAGGGCGTAGTTTCATCCGGTCAATCACCAGGGGAGCACGTTGACCGCCACCTCCACCGCGCCCACGGCGACGCCGTCCGGCGCAGTCCTGTCGCACCGCCAGATCCTGCTGATCATCGTCGGTCTGATGAGCGGGATGTTCCTGTCGTCGCTCGACCAGACGGTCGTGGGCACCTCGATCCGCACCATCGCCGACGACCTGAACGGGCTCAGCCTGCAGGCCTGGGTGACGACCGCCTACCTGATCACGTCGACGATCTCGACGCCGATCCTGGGGAAGCTGTCCGACATCTTCGGCCGGCGCCCGATCTTCCTGATCGCGATCTCGATCTTCCTCGTCGGGTCGCTCATGTCCGGCTTCGCGTGGAGCATGTACTCCCTCGCGGCCTTCCGCGCCGTGCAGGGCGTCGGCGGCGGCGGGCTGATGGCGCTCGCCCTGACGATCATGGGCGACATCCTCGCCCCGCGGGAGCGCGCGAAGTACCAGGGCTACTTCCTCGCCGTCTTCGGCACGTCGAGCGTCATCGGACCGCTGGTCGGCGGTCTGTTCGCGGGCGCCGACTCGATCCTGTTCATCACCGGATGGCGCTGGGTCTTCCTCATCAACCTGCCCATCGGCGCCGCGGCCCTCTACCTCGTCGTGCGCTTCCTGCGCCTGCCGAACCGGCACCGCGACGGCGTCGTCATCGACTGGTGGGGCGCCGCGTTCGTCGTCCTCGCCCTCGTGCCGGGCCTCATCGTCGCCGAGCAGGGCCGCGAGTGGGGCTGGGACGCCCCGGGCTCCTTCGTCTGCTACGCGCTCGCCCTCGTCGGCGTCGTGGGCTTCATCCTCACGGAGCTGCGGATGGGGACGAACGCGCTGATCCCCATGCGCCTGTTCCGCAACGCCACGTTCGCGATGGCGACGGTGCTCGGCGTGCTCGTCGGCTTCGCGATGTTCGGCGCGCTGCTGACGATCCCCCTCTACCTGCAGCTCGTGCAGGGCCTCACCCCGACGGAGTCCGGGCTCGCGATGATCCCGCTGATCCTCGGGCTGATGTCCGCCTCGATCATCAGCGGCCAGACCATCGCCAGGACGGGCCGCTACCGGCTGTTCCCGATCCTCGGGACCGGCCTGCTCGCCGCGGCCTTCGGCTACATGACCTTCATGACGCCCGACCGGCCGCTCTGGTGGGCGTGGATCGGCATGTTCGGCATCGGGCTCGGGCTCGGGCAGCTGATGCAGACGCTGACGATCGCGAGCCAGAACGCGGTGGACGTCCGGTACATCGGCGTCGCCACCTCGAGCTCGACGTTCTTCCGGCAGATCGGCGGCACGCTCGGCACCGCCGTGCTGTTCTCGGTGCTGTTCTCCCGCCTGCCCGACACGCTCGGCGCCGCCTTCCGCGACCGGTCCCTGATCGAGCCCGCGCTCCGCGCCGCCGCCGACCCCGCGGTCGCGAACGCGCCCGCGAACGCCGGGATCATGGAGCGGATCTACACGCCGCTGCTGCAGGCCGTGCAGTCGGGTCGCACGCCGGACGCGTCCGGCGGCCTCGGCACCGCGCTCGACGGGGACACGTCGTTCCTCACCAGCGCCGCGCGGGTGCTGAAGCTGCCCTTCCTGACCGGCTTCACCGACGCGATGGTGACGGTCTTCATGGTCGCCGGGGTCGTCGCGCTGGTCGCCTTCGTCCTGTCCTGGTTCCTGAAGACGCCGCCGCTGCGCGAGAAGAGCCCGCTGCAGGAGGCCGCGGACGCCGCCAGGGCAGCCGGCGGCCTCGTCGAGCCCGGCGCTCCGCAGCAGCAGCAGCCGGGCCCCGTGGAGCAGGACCCGCGCACCGGGCAACCCGCCCGCACCTGACGATCCGCCGCCCCGTCTGCGGGCGACATCCGACTGCCCGGGCGCCTCGATGCGCCCGGGCAGTCGTATCGCGCCCGCGAACAGCCTCTCGCCCAGCGGACCGGGCGGGATCGGCACATCCGGGCGCGAACGGACGACCGATCACGCCCGGATCCGCCGATCACGCCCTGCAGGGGGTCCGCCAGGCGGCAGGGAGGCGGCGAGCCACGGATGCGGGCGACTTCCGACCGGCCGGGCGCTCCAGCACGCCCGGCCAGTCGGATCGCGCCCGCACTCGGGCCTCGCACTCAGCGGAACGGGCAGCGGGGGCGGAGCGACGGACGCGGGCGGCGGCCGACTGCGCGGGCGCCGCTCGGCGCCCGCGCAGTCGGATCGCGCCCGCGAAGGGGCAGGAGGGTCAGCGGCCGAGCGGGCGGCCGGCCATCGCCTCGAGCCGCGCGATGCGCTTGCCCATCGGCGGGTGCGTCGAGAAGAGGGCGCTGACGTCCTGCGCCCGGAAGGGGTTCGCGATCATCAGGTGGCTGCTCGACTGCAGCCGCGGCTCCGGCGCCAGCGGGCGCTGCTGGACGCCGCGCTCCAGCTTGGCGAGCGCGGACGCGAGCGCCAGCGGATCGCCGGTCAGCCTCGCACCGTCCTCGTCGGCGTCGTACTCGCGGGTGCGGCTGATCGCCATCTGCACGATCCCGGCCGCCAGGGGGCCGAGGAACAGCATCAGCATGCCCGCGAGCGGGTTGCTGCGCTCGTCGCGGCCGCCGCCGAAGAGCAGCGCCGCATAGGCGAGGTAGGTGATGACGCTCGACATCGCGGCGGCGATCGAGCCGGTCAGCATGTCGCGGTTGTAGACGTGCATCAGCTCGTGGCCGAGGACGCCCCGCAGCTCGCGCTCCGTCAGGATGCCGAGGATGCCCTCGGTGCAGCAGACCGCCGCGTGCTCCGGGTTGCGGCCCGTGGCGAACGCGTTCGGCGCCTGCGTCGGCGAGACGTAGAGGCGCGGCATCGGCTGGCCCGCCTTCTCGGACAGCTCGCGCACGATGCGGTGCATCTCCGGCTGCTCCGCCTCGGACACCGGCTGCGCGCGCATCGCCTTGATCGCGACCGTGTCGCTGAACCAGTAGGCGCCGAGGTTCACGGCGAGCGCGATGACGAGACCGATCGTCAGCGCTCCGAGGTTCGGGCCGAACAGCAGGTAGCTGGCGCCCAGGATGACGGCGCCCAGCAGGCCGAACAGCAGCGCCGTCTTCAGTCCGTTGTAGTGCCGGTGCGGCATGGGTCCCCTCCCGCCGGGCCTTCCCCGGCTCATCAGGTGGAACACCATCCTCCCAGGGCGTGTTCCGGCCGCGCCGCCGCCGGTCCTATGAGTCCCCTGAGCGCCGGGGACTCAGCACCGCCCGGGCACGTCGTCAGGGGACGCGCTCGAGCCACTCGCGCGTCGTGAACTTGGTGCGGACGAGCTCCTCCGCCGCCGCCAGCTCCGCGTCGGTCAGCGAGCCGGCCGTCGCACCCGTGAGGGTCGTGAAGACCTGCTCCATGCGCTCGATGATCGCCGCGCGGCTCAGGCCGGTCTGCTTGCGCAGGGGGTCGACCCGCTTGGCCGCGCTGACGGTGCCCTTGTCGCTCATCTTCTCCCGGCCGATGCGGAGCACCTGCACCATCTTGTCGCCGTCCATGTCGTACGACATGGTCACGTGGTGCAGCACGGCGCCGGAGCCGAGGCGCTTCTGGGCGGCCCCGCCGATCTTCCCCGCCGGGCTCGAGATGTCGTTCAGCGGCTGGTACGTCGCCTCGATGCCGAGCGAGCGCAGCGCCTGCAGCACCCAGTCGTCGAGGTACGCGTAGGACTCCGCGAAGGACATGCCGCGGACGAGGTCCCCGGGTGCGTAGAGCGAGTAGGTGACGACGCTGCCCGCCTCCATGAACATCGCGCCGCCGCCGGAGACCCGGCGCACCACGTCGATGCCGAACCGCTCCGCCGCCTCCCGGTCGACCTCGTTGCGGAGCGACTGGAAGCTGCCGATCACGACCGCGGGCCGGTCCCACTCCCAGATCCGCAGCGTCGGCGGCCGGCGGCCCGCGCCGACCTCGTTCGTCAGCACCTCGTCGAGCGCAAGGTGGAGGGCGGGCGCGAAGGGCCCCGGGTGCACGAGCCGCCAGTCGAAGTCGTGCCAGTCGGCGGCCCGGCCGATCGCCCGGCGGATGGCGGTGGCGACGCCCTCCGGGCTGAAGCCGAGCAGCACGGCGCCCTCGGGGAGACCTGCGCGGATGGCGGTGGCGAGCTCCGCCGCGTTCGTGTCGGCGGGGAGCCCGACGACGGCGGCGTCGATCGCCTCGAGCGCCTCGTCGGGCTCGAGGAAGAAGTCGCCGGCGAGCCGGAAGGCGGCGATCCGCCCGCCCTCGACGGCGAGGTCGACGACCACCAGCTTCCCGCCCGGGACCTTGTACTCCCCGTGCAGCATCTCGTCGCTCATCCGTGCTCCTTCATCGTCCGCTCTCGAGGACGTGGCGCTCGATCCAGCGGACGAGGTCGCCGACGACCTCGTCCCGGTTGATCTCGTTGTAGACCTCGTGGCGTGCGCCCTCGTACACGCGCAGGGTGACGTCCCGCAGGCCCGCCCGGGCCCGGTAGGCCGCGGCCAGCCGCTCCGCGCTGCGCCGCCCGCCGAGCGTGTCGTCGGAGCCGACCTGGATCAGCAGCGGCAGGTCCGCGGGCAGCCCCGGGCCCGGGCGCCCGAACAGGCGGAGGGCGTCGCGGACGCCCAGCAGCTTCGCCGTCTGGGCGGGGAACGTGTAGGGGTCCGCGACCCAGGCGGTCGCGACGGCGGGGTCCCGGCTCAGCCACTCGGCGCCGGTGCCGCCCGGCACCCGATGGCGCCGGTTCAGGTCCCCCGCGTCCATCGAGCCCGGCATGCGGTAGGCGGTGCCGGACAGCACGACCCCGTCGTAGAGCCCGGGGCGCGTCGTGAGCGCGATCTGCGCCATCAGCGACCCCCAGCTGTGCGCGACCAGTACCAGCGGGACGCCGGGATGCCGCTGCCTCGTCAGCTCGCCGAAGCGGCCGATGGCCTCGACCGTGGCGCGGAGCCCGCCGGGCCCCAGGCGACCGAGCCGGTCCCTGCCGCCCCACTGCCGCTCGCCGGTGCGCCCGTGGCCGCGGTGGTCCTCCCCAACGACGGTGAACCCGGCGCCGTTCAGGTCCGCGGCGAGCGGGGCGTAGCGCCGCACGTGCTCGCCGATGCCGTGGGAGACCTGCACGATGCCGCGAGGGTCCGGCACGGGCCACTCGACGGTCGAGACGACCACGCCCTCGGCGTCGGTGAACGAGCCCACCCCTCGATCCTCCCGCAGGTCGGTCAGCCGTCGCGGCGGAGCTCCTGCACCGACCACCCGTTGCCGTCCGGGTCGGAGAAGAACAGGAAGCGCGACCCGTCCATCCCCTCCGGCCCGAGCTGCCGCACCTCGCCGACGTCGACCCCGCGGCCCGCGAGCTCCTCCCGGGCCGCCTCGATGTCGCGGACGACCAGCTGCAGACCCCTCGTGGTGCCGGGCTCGCCCAGTGCCATGCCCGTGCCGAAGGCGATGGAGGTCGGGGACCCCGGCGGGGTGCACTGCACCACCCGGATCCCGGGGACGGTCTCGACGTCGTGGTCGAGGTGGAACCCGAGCCCGTCGCGGTAGAAGGCGATCGCGGCGTCCACGTCGGAGACCGGCAGCGCCACGACCTCGAGCCGGTAGTCCACGCCGCGATCCTCCTCCACACCGGCTCCGACGCAACAGCCAGGTCAGACTGCATATCCTGGTGATGAATGACTGCGATCGCGTCCGGCTCCATGTTCCGCTCGCTCCGGGTCCGCGACTACCGTCTGTGGGCCTCCGGGGCGATCGTGTCGAACGTCGGCACCTGGATGCAGCGCACGGCGCAGGACTGGATCGTGCTCACGCGACTGACCCAGCACGACGCCTTCGCCGTCGGTGTCACGACAGCCCTGCAGTTCGGGCCGCAGCTGCTGCTGCTGCCCGTGACAGGCCTCGTCGCGGACCGGGTGCCGCGGCGCACCCTGCTGCTCTGCACGCAGGCGGTCATGGGCGTGCTCGCGCTCGCGCTCGGACTGCTGGTCGTGACGGACTCGGTGACGCTGGCGCAGGTCTACGTCTTCGCCTTCCTGGGCGGCTGCACCGCGGCGTTCGACGCACCGGCCCGGCAGTCCTTCGTCTCCGACCTGGTGGGGCAGGAGCACGTGTCGAACGCGGTCGCGCTGAACTCCGCCTCGTTCAACCTCGCCCGGCTGCTGGGCCCGGCCGTCGCCGGCCTGCTGATCGAGGTGATCGGCACGGGCTGGGTGTTCCTGCTGAACGCCGTCAGCTTCGCCGCGGTGCTGGCGTCGTTGCGCGCCATCCGCCCGGTGCCCGACGAGCGGCCGGCACGCCCCCGGGGGCTCCGGGAGGCGGCGGCGGGCCTGCAGACCGTGGTGCGCCGCCCCGACCTGCTCGTCGTGTTCGGCATGGTCGCCGTGATGGGCACCTTCGGCCTGAACTTCCCCATCTACGCCTCGACCATGGCCGTGCTGTTCCACCAGGGCGCGTCGGGGTACGGGCTGCTCTCCTCCGCCCTGGCGGTCGGCGCCGTCGCGGGGGCGCTGCTGTCGGCCCGGCGCTCGGCGCCCCGGACCGCCCTGATGACGGTCGGCGCCGCGGTGTTCGCCGCGGGCCTGGTCGTCGGCGCGCTCGCCCCCTCGTACCTCGTCCTCGCGCTCGCGCTGCCGTTCGTCGGCGTCGCCTCGCAGACCTTCATGACGACGGCCAACGGCATCGTGCAGCTCGGCGTCGACGCCGTGGTCCGCGGCCGCGTCATGGCCCTCTACATGGCGACCGTCATGGGCGGCACGATCGTCGGCGGTCCGGTCGTCGGCTGGGTGGCGAACGCGCTGGGACCTCGGGAGGGGCTGATGGTCGGCGCCCTCGCGGGGGTCGCCGCCGCGGCGACGGGACTCGTCCGGCAGCGCCGGACGGCCCACGCGGTCGCCGCCTGACCCGTCCTCGCCCAGCCCCTGAGGGGCTGTTGCGGAGGTTCTTGCCAGGTTCGAGCGCATCCGCCGGGCGGCCCCGCCGGGAATTGGTGGTGAAGCGATCCCCCACTCGAAGAGGAGCAGATCATGCGCACCACCCATCGCATCGCCGGAGCGCTCGTCGGCGCGACGGCCCTCGCCGTCGCCGCCGCGGCACCCGCGCAGGCGAGCACCGCCGACGCGTCGCTGTCCGTCCTGCACGCCGTGCCGGACACGCCCGTCGACGTCTACGTGAACGGCGAGCGCCAGCTGGACGACTTCGAGCCCGGCGACCTCGCCGGGCCGCTGCGGCTGCCGGGCGGCAGCTACTCGGTCGCGATCACCGCCGCGGACGCCACCGACGACTCCGACCCCGTGATCGGGCCGATCGACCTGCCGCTCGAGGCCGGCGGGAACTACACCGCCGCGGCGCACCTCGACGCGGACGGCCAGCCGACGGCGACGCTGTTCACGAACGACACCTCGGCCACCGAGGCCGGGCAGGGCCGCCTGACGGTCCGGCACACCGCCGCGGCGCCCGCCGTCGACGTGCTGGCGGGCGGCGACCCGGTGATCGAAGGGCTCGAGAACCCCGACGGACGCAGTCTCGACCTGCCGGCGGGCACCGTGTCGGCGTCGGTCGCGGCCGCGGGCACCACCGACCCCGTGATCGGCCCGGCCGACGTGCAGGTGCAGGACGGCGTGAACACGATCCTGTACGCGTGGGGCAGCCTCGAGGACGACACCCTGCAGCTCGCGACGCAGACGATCGACGGGCTCGGCGGCGCGCCGGACGGCGTGAACACCGGCACCGGCGGCCTCGCCGCCGAGGGCGGCCCGTCCACCGGCTGGCTCGCCGGCGGCGCGGCGGTCGCGCTGATCGCCGTGATCGGGACGGCGCTCGCGGTCCGTGCCCGTCGCTCCTGACCGCCCGATGCGGCCGCGGTCGTCCCGGATCCCCGGGGCGGCCGCGGCCGTGCTGGCGATCGCGCTGACGAGCGGATGCGCGGCGGGTCCGGCGCAGCGGACCGCGTCGGCACCCGCCACGAGCTCTTCAGCGAGGGCCTCGACCGCACCCGCACCCGCGCCCTCGACCTCGGCTGCGCCGGCTGCGGACGTGCCCGTGCGCAGCGCGGCGCTGCAGCCGCCCCGCGAGCAGGTCGCGCCCGTGCGGGTCGCGGTGCCGTCGGTCGACGTGGACATGCGCGTCGAGCCGGTCGGCGTGCTGACAAGCGGCGCGATGGACGTGCCGGAGCGGCCCTCGGTCGCCGGCTGGTACCGCTTCGGTCCGGACGCCTCGAGCCGCGAGGGCACCACGGTGCTCGCCGCCCACGTCGACTCGCTGGAGTGGGGCCTCGGTCCGTTCGTGCGCATCCGAGAGCTGCCCCGCGGCGCCCGCGTCCTGCTGACGGACGACCGCGGCGAGCGCGTCGAGTACCGCGTGGAGGGCGTGGAGCGGACGGCGAAGGCCGACCTGCCCGTCGGCCGGCTGTTCTCGCGCTCAGGGGACCGTCGGCTGGTGCTCATCACCTGCGGAGGCTCGTTCGATCGGACCACCCGCACCTACAGCCAGAATGTGATCGTCCACGCGCGGCCGGCCGACCCGCCCGGATCCGCGAACGACTGACGACCGCGGAGGAGCGATGGCCGACGACGACCTCGCCCGGCGGTTCGCGGCCGGCGACGACCGCGCCCTCGCCGAGGCGTACGAGCGGTGGTCCCCGCTCGTCTACACGCTCGCGGTCCGCTCGCTCGGCGACGTCGGCGACGCCGAGGACGTGACGCAGCGCACGTTCGTGTCGGCGTGGGAGGGACGCGCCGGGTTCCGGCCGGAGCGGGGCGCGCTCGGGGCGTGGCTGACCGGCATCGCGAGGCGGCGCATCGCCGACGCGCACGAAGCGCGGCGGCGCCTGCGCGAGCTCGCGGAGCGGGCACGCGGCGACGTGGAACCCGTCGCGGAGCCCGACCTCGCCGAACGCCTGCTCGTGGCCGACGAGATCGCGAGGCTGGACGACACCGCGCAGCGGGTCGTCCGGCTGGCGTTCTACGACGACCTCACCCACGCGCAGATCGCGGAGCGCCTCGACCTGCCCCTCGGTACCGTGAAGAGCCACCTCAGGCGCAGCCTCCAGCGCATGCGGACGCGGTTGGAGGTGACGCACGGTGCAGCACCCCGACCCTGACGACCTCGCGCTCCTCGCCCTCGGCGAGGAGGTGCCGGACGACCGGCTGCGCCACCTCGAGGGCTGCGCCGCCTGCCGGGAGGAGCTGGCCGAGCTGACGGAGGCGGCGCGGATCGGCCGCGCCACCGGCATCGACGGCCGGATGCTCACGCCCTCCCCCGCGGTCTGGGGCGCGATCCGCGACGAGCTCGGGCTCGCTCCGGACCTGGCCCCGGGCCCGGAGGCCGAGGAGCCGCTCGCCGGCACCCACCGGGTGGAGCGGCGCCGCACCCGGCGCCCGATGCGGCGCCGCACGGCCGCCCTGCTCGGCGCGACGGCCGTCCTCGTGGTGGGCGCCGCGATCGCGGCGGTCTGGACGGCGATCGCGGCGCCGTCGGCCGAGGTCGTCGCGCGGGCCCAGCTGCGCGCCGAGCCGGGCTGGTCGGGGTCGAGCGGCACCGCGGAGCTCGACCGGCTGCCGGACGGCCGCCGCGTCGTGCGCCTGCAGGTGGCCACGCCGTCCGTCGGCAGCGACTACCGCGAGCTCTGGCTGCTCGACGGCGGCACGGGGGCGGTGAGCCTCGGCGTCGTGGCGGGCGGCAGCGGCGTCTACGCGGTGCCCGGCGACGTCGACCTCGACCGCTACGACGTGGTCGACGTCAGCCGCGAGCGACCCGACGGCGACCCGGCGCACTCGGGCGACTCCATCCTCCGGGGGACGCTCAGGAGCTGACGCCGGGGCGGACGAGGTCGGCGGCCAGCGCGAGCGCGCCGATCAGACCGGACGCCTCGAGCACCGGCGGCACCAGCACGTCCGCCGGTGCCGCGGTGGTGAGCGCGGCGGGCCCGTAGCCCCGGGCGAGGCCGGGCAGGGCCGCTCGGACGCGCTCGAGCAGGCCGGGCGCCTGGGTCACGCCGCCGCCGAGCACCATGCGCTCGGCACCGGTGGTCAGCATCACCGTGTAGGCGAGCTGCGCGATGTAGGAGGCGAGCACGTCGAGGGCGGTCCCCCGCACGTCGTCCGGGAAGGAGGACGCGTCGACCCCCCAGCGGTCGAGCACGGCGGGGCCGGCGGTGAGGCCCTCGAGGCAGTCGCCGTGGAACGGGCAGCGGCCCGGGTAGCGGTCCTCGGGGTGGCGCCGGACGAGCAGGTGCCCGAGCTCGGGCCAGCCGTCGCCGCCGAGCGGGCGGCCGTCGACGATCAGCCCCACGCCCACCCCGGTGCCGATCGTCGCGTAGGCGACGGAGGACGCGCCGCGCCCCGCGCCGTACCGCAGCTCGCCGATCGCGGCGCCGGTGACGTCGCTGACGAAGGCCGCCGGCAGACCGTCCGGGCGGACCGCTCCGAGCAGGTCGGTGCCCGACCAGCCCGCCTTCGGGGTGTCGGTGACCCAGCCGAACCGCGGGCTGCCGGGCGCCGCGTCGACCGGTCCGAAGCTGGCGACGCCGAGCGCCTCGAGGGGCCCGTCCGCGGCGGCCTCGTCGAGGAAGGCGCGGATCCGGCCGATCGTCTCCTCGGGGCCCGTCGTCGGGAAGCGCCTCGTCAGCACGGGCGCATCAGGCGCGTCGGCCGTGGCGGCCGCGCAGATCACCTTGGTCCCGCCCGTCTCGACCCCTGCGATCATCGGCGCCTCCTGCTCCCTCGCCCGGCTCTCCCGGGACTGTAGCGAGCCGCAGGAGCGGCCTCGGTCCGCGCGGTCTGCTGCCGCGCAGCCGGTCGCGCTACCGTTCCGGGTGGCCCAGGGCCCCTGAGCCCCGCCCGCCCGGCGGCTCCTTCCAAGACAGGGACACCCCGTGACCGACGCACCCGTCGACCCGACGACCACCCGCGCCTGGAAGGCGCTCGGCGCGATCGTGACGGACGGCTTCGACCCCGATCTGCGCGGGTGGTTCGACGCCGACCCGCAGCGCGCCGAGCGGTACACGCTCGAGGCCGCGGACCTGACCGTCGACCTGTCGAAGAACCTGCTCACCGAGGAGGTGCTCGGCCACCTGCTCGACCTCGCCCGCGAGGTCGACGTCACCGGCCGCTACCGGGCGATGCTCGCCGGCGAGCACATCAACGTGACGGAGGACCGCGCGGTGCTGCACACCGCCCTCCGCCGCCCGTCGGACGGCGACCTCACCCCGCCGAAGCCGTTCACGGTCGACGGCGAGGACGTCGACGAGGGCGTGCACGGCGTGCTGGAGAAGGTGTACGCGTTCGCCGACCAGGTGCGCGACGGCAGCTGGACCGGCATGACCGGGGAGCGCATCCGCACGGTCGTGAACATCGGCATCGGCGGCTCCGACCTCGGGCCGGTGATGGTCTACGAGGCGCTGAAGCCCTCCGTGCAGGACGGGCTGGAGGTGCGGTTCGTCTCGAACATCGACCCGTCGGACGTGTACGAGAAGACGGCCGACCTCGACCCCGCGACGACGCTCTTCATCGTCGCCTCGAAGACCTTCGGCACGCTCGAGACCCTGACGAACGCGCGGCTCGCGCGGCAGTGGCTCTGGCAGGGCCTCGCCGACGCCGGCGCGATCGAGGACACCGACGAGTCGCGCCGCGGCGCCGTGAGCAAGCACTTCGTCGCGGTCTCCACCGCGCTCGACAAGGTCGCGGACTTCGGCATCGACCCCGACAACGCCTTCGGGTTCTGGGACTGGGTGGGCGGCCGCTACTCCGTCGACTCCGCCATCGGCACCTCCGTCGCCATCGCGATCGGCCGCGAGGGCTTCGAGCAGTTCCTCGCCGGCTTCCACGCCGTCGACGAGCACATGCGCACCGCGCCGCTGGAGTCGAACGTGCCCGTCCTCATGGGCCTGCTGAACGTCTGGTACACGAACTTCCTCGACGCGCAGACCCACGCGGTGCTGCCGTACGCGCAGTACCTGCACCGCTTCCCCGCCTACCTGCAGCAGCTCACGATGGAGAGCAACGGCAAGTCCGTGCGGTGGGACGGCTCCCCCGTCACCACCGACACCGGCGAGGTCTTCTGGGGCGAGCCGGGCACGAACGGGCAGCACGCGTTCTACCAGCTGATCCACCAGGGCACCCGGCTGATCCCCGCCGACTTCATCGCGGTGGCGAACCCGGCGCACGCGCTGAAGGACGGCGACACCGACGTGCACGCCCTCTTCCTCGCGAACTTCTTCGCGCAGACGAAGGCGCTCGCGTTCGGCAAGACCGCCGACGAGGTGCGGGCCGAGGGCGTCGACGAGGCCGTCGTGCCGGCGAGGACGTTCCCGGGCAACCGGCCGACGACCTCGATCCTCGCGCCGTCGCTGACGCCGTCGGTGGTCGGGCAGCTGATCGCGCTCTACGAGCACATCACCTTCGTCGAGGGCACGGTGTGGGGCATCGACAGCTTCGACCAGTGGGGCGTGGAGCTCGGCAAGAAGCTGGCGCAGGAGATCACGCCCGCGGTGCAGGGCGACCGCGCCGCGCTCGACGCGCAGGACCCGTCGACCCGCTCGCTCATCGCGAAGTACCTCGACCTGCGCCGCTGACCTGCGCCGTGGCCGGCAGCAGGGACTTCTGGGAGGGGCGGTACCGCGCAGCTGCCGAGACGGGCGCGTCGCTCTGGGGCGCGGAGCCGAACGGCTGGATCGCCGAGCAGGCGGCCGACCTGGCCCCCGGGCACGCCGTCGACCTCGGCGCCGGTGAGGGGCGCAACGCCCGCTGGCTCGTGCGACGCGGGTGGACCGTCGAGGCGGTCGACTTCTCGGCGGCCGCGGTCGAGGGGATGCGCGCCGACGGCCTCGACGCCGTCGTCGCCGACGTGACGACCTGGACCGGGGACCGGCCCGCGGACCTCGCGGTGCTCTGCTACCTGCAGCTGCAGGCCGAGGCGCTGGCGCAGGCGATCGGCGCCGCCGCGCGCGGGCTGCGGCCGGGCGGCGTCCTCCTCGGCATCTGGCACGACCGCGAGGACGTCGCTCGCGGCGAGGCGGGCGCGATGGACCCGCGCATCCGCACGACGCCGGAGGAGACCGCGGAAGCCGCTCGCACCGCGGGCCTCGAAGTCGAGTTGAGCGGGCGCCGCGATCGCGCCGTCGACGCGGGCCTCGCCTGCGACTGCCTCCTCGTCGCCCGCGCCTGACCAGGGCCCCAGCCCTCGCGGAGCCGGTCAGGGGCGCGGGAGGAGGGACTCCGCGGCGTCGACGACCTCGCGCGGGGTGACGCCCGCGAGGCAGGGGTGGCCCGGGATCGGGCAGGCGGTCGCCCGTGTCCCGCGGCAGGCCGCGGTGCGGTCGCCGAGGAGGCGGACGGGCACGCCGTAGGGCGCCCAGCGCTCCGGCGGCACGACGGCGGAGAACAGGCTGACGATCGGGCGCCCGACCGCGGCGGCGAGGTGCGCGGGCCCGGTGTTCCCGACGATCACGACGTCGGCGCCCCGCAGCGTCCGCGCGGTGTCGACGAGGCCGTGCGCGCCGCCGAGGGCGATGCCCGAGGCGCCGGCCACGCGCGAGGTCAGCTCCCGCTCGTGCCCCCCGCCGGTCACGACGACCGCGTGGCCGGCGGCGGCGAGCAGCCGGACGACCTCCGCGAAGTGCTCCGCCGGGTACTCCCGCGCCGGGTACTGCGCACCCGGGTGCACGGCGAGGTAGCGGTCCGGGAGGCCGTCCGGCCGCCCCTCGGGCAGGTCGACCCGCAGCCGGCCGTCGTCGCCGTCGGGCAGCGCGTAGCCGGCCAGCCGCGCGATCGCGAGGTTGCGCTCCGGCTCGGGGATCAGCTCGGGGAACGTCTCCCCCGGCACCCAGCGCTCGTCGAGCAGCCCGGCGGACGCCTCGACGGAGGCGCCGAGGATCCGGGGCACCCCCGCGAGCCGCAGCAGCAGCGCGATCGGCAGCGGCGACTGGTGCGGCGAGGTGAGGATCAGCGCCTCGTCCGGCCGGCACTCGTCGACGACGGCGTCGATCTCCGCCACCAGCGCGGCGTCCACCGGCCGGTCCACGGCCGTGATCCACGGCACGCCGACCGTGCGGATCGCAGCGATCCCCGGCAGCAGCCCTGCGGCGGAGCGCCCGCGCGGGCCGGCGAGCAGCCACGCCTCGGTCTCCGGCTCCGCGGCGACCGCCCGGATCGCCGGCCCCGCCATCAGCACGTCGCCCATGCTGTCCAGGCGGACGACGAGCACCCGCCGCGTCGGCACCGCGGTCAGCGTCGCTTCACGGCGGCCAGCACCTGCTTCGCGCCGGCCTGCGCGGTCGTGCCGAGCTTGCCGAGCGCGGCGCGGCGGGTCTCCGCGTCGGGCGCCCCGGTGAGCGCTGCGCGCACGCCGTGGCGCACCAGCTCGGCCTCCCACATCCACACCACGTGCCCGAGCGCCTCGGAGACGTGCTCCTCGACGGGCAGGTCCTTCGCCGCGGGCGTGAGGCCCTGCTTCGGCAGCACGAGCTCGTGCGCGACCAGCCAGGCGCCGAGGCCGTACGCGGCGCCGCCCCACAGACGGACCTTGGGGAAGTACTCCGCGAGCACCGAGTAGGCGGCGACGGTGACGACGGAGAAGCCGAAGTGGATCGACAGCACGCCCCAGGGCACGTCGTTGCCGTTGTAGGAGTAGGTCAGCGAGTCGGGGTCGGCGCCCTGCTCCTTCAGCAGCGTGACGGGCGGCACCTCGCGGTCGGGCGTGCGGGGCGGCAGCCAGGCCTCCCACGCCATCTTGATCGCGCCGGAGCTGAGACCGGCGACGAGTCCCGCCGCGAGCGCGGCACCGACCCTCCGGCTCTCCGGGGCGGACGTGTCCAGCAGGCCGAAGGGCGTCTTCATGCCGGAATGGTCCCGCGTGCCCGTGCGGCGTTCCTGGGAGCCGTGGGGCGGCGGGGTGGGAGAGTCGGCGGGTGCGCGATCGGGACCGCTGGGACGACTGCGTCCGCCGGGTCCGCGACGAGGGCGTCGCGCCGGAGGACGCCGCGGACGCGCTGCTGGCGGCGATGACCGACCGCGAGCTGCTCGGGCTGCTCGACGGCGGCGTCCCCGCCCGCCGCCTGTTCGCGATCCCCCGGATGATCCGGACCGCCCCGGTCGTCTCCGCCGCGGTGCCGCGGCTCGGCTTCCCCGGCTTCGCCTTCTCGGACGGCCCGCGCGGCGTGGTCGTCGGCCGCTCCACGAGCTTCCCGGTTGCGATGGCACGGGCCGCGACGTGGGACGTCGCGCTCGAGCAGGACGTCGGGCGGGCGATCGCGCTCGAGGCCCGCGCGCAGGGCGCCGACTACGTGCCCGCCGTGTGCGTGAACCTGCTGCGGCATCCGGCCTGGGGGCGCGCGCAGGAGTGCTTCGGCGAGGACCCGGTGCTGACCGCCCGCATGGGCGTCGCGCTGACCCGCGGCCTCCGCCCGCACGTGATGGCGTGCGTGAAGCACTTCGCGCTGAACTCGATGGAGGACATGCGCTTCGAGGTCGACGTGCGGGTCTCCGAGGCGGACCTCCACGAGGTGTACCTGCCGCACTTCCGAGCGGTGGTCGACGCGGGCGCGGAGAGCGTCATGAGCGCCTACAACGCGGTGAACGGCGAGCACGTCGACGTGAACCGCCGGCTGCTCACCGACGTGCTGCGCGACGAGTGGGGCTTCCGCGGCTTCGTCACGAGCGACTGGGTCTTCGGCACGCACGACGCGATCCGCAGCCTGGAGGCCGGGCTCGACGTGGAGATGCCGCTGCGGCTGCGCCGGGCGCGCGTCCTGCCCGCAGCGGCCCGGGACGGCCGGCTGCCGAGGTCGCTCGTGCTGCGCTCCGCGCGCCGGATCGTGGCAACCCGGCTCGGCTTCGAGGCGGCCCGGCCGCTTCAGGAGCCGGTCGAGGTCGCGGGACCCGAGCACCGCGCGCTCGCCCGCCGGGTCGCGGCCCGCTCGATGGTGCTGCTGCGGAACGAGTCGGTCGGGGACGCCCCCGTGCTGCCGCTGCGACCCGGGATCGGGCGCGTCGCGGTGATCGGCCGCCTCGCGACGCAGCCGAACCTCGGCGACCACGGCTCCTCCCGGGTGCGCCCGCCCGAGACCTCCACGCCGCTCGACGGGCTGCGGGAGGCGCTGCCGGACGCCGAGGTCGTGCACGAGCCCGGCGGCCCCGAGGCGGTCGCGGCGGCCGCGTCGGCCGACGTCGCGATCGTCGTGGTCGGGATGGACCACGACGACGAGGGCGAGGCCGTCGTCACGCCCGGCGTCGACGTCGGCGTGCTCGGCGGCGTCGCGGCGCTGCCACCGCTGCGCGCCGCGCTCACCGGGCTCGCGCGCTTCGCGACGCGCTTCGTGCGGGGCGGCGACCGGCGCCTGCTGCGCCTCCACCGCGCCGACGAGCGCCTGGTGGAGGCGGGCGCCGCCGCCAACCCGCGGACCGTCGTCGTGCTCATCGGCGGCAGCGCGATCACCTGTCCGTGGCGGCGCGCCGTGCCGGCGCTGCTGCACGCGTGGTACCCGGGCATGGAGGGCGGCCGGGCGCTCGCGGACGTGCTGACCGGCGCCGCGGAGCCCGCCGGCCGCCTGCCCTTCGCGATCCCCGAGCGCGCCGGTGACCTGCAGCCGTTCCGACGGCACGCGCGGCACGTCGTCTACGACCGCTGGTGGGGTCAGCGGGTGCTCGACCGGGACGGCGTGGCCGCCGCCTTCCCCTTCGGCTCCGGCCTCGGCTGGTCGGCCTGCACCTGCGAGCTGATCGACCACGACCTCGGCTCGGGCGTCGCGCGGGTGCGGGTCAGGAACACCGGCGCTGCCGCCACCTCGTCGGTCGCCCAGGTCTACGCCGCCGACGTCCGGGCCAGGCGCCCGGTCGCCCAGCTGCTCGGCTTCGCCCGCGTCGACGTCGCGCCCGGGGTGGAGGCGCTGGTCGAGGTGCCGCTGGACCCCGGCCCGACGCTCCGCCGGGACATCGCGACCGGCCGGTGGCATCCGCGCCGGGGCGACTGGCGGGTGCAGGCGGCGACCCGCAGCCCGACCGGCTGGTCCGGGGCGGTCCCGCTCGTCCGGCACGGCTGAGGGCCGGGACGGCGGTCGCCGTCCCGGCCCTCGGTCGTTCGCGGGTCAGTGCTTGAACGCGTCCTTCACGTTCTCGCCGGCCTTCTTCGCGTCGGCGGCGGTCTGGTCCGCCTTGCCCTCCGCGGTCAGGCGCTCGTTGTCCGTCGCCTTGCCGGCGGCCTCCTTGGCCTTGCCGGTCAGGTCCTGCGCGGCGTTCTGGATCTTGTCTCCGAGTGCCATGGGGCTTCCTCTCTCTCTTCTCAGGTGTCCGGGGCGGCAACACGCCGCCCGGTGGATGGTGACGGGCTCAGGTGAGCCGGGCTCGGGCAGCCGTGCGGCTGCGGAAGCCGCCGCTCAGCTGCACCATGGCGGGCAGGCTGCGGCCGAGCAGCCCGTCGAGCCCGTCCAGTGCCTCCGTGACGATGCGGGTCGCATCCGCGGGCGAGACCCCGCGGCGGCACTGCACCGACACCTTCAGCGTCGGCACGCCCTTGACCCGGTAGGCGCTGATCCGCGTCGCGACGAACTCGTCGCGGTCGCTCAGCTCCTCGTCCAGCAGCGCCCGGGGGACGCCGAGGTCGACCAGGGTGCGGCCCTCGGCACCGTTCGCCGCGTCGACGACGCGCGAGGTGTGCCCCCGTCCGTGCCGCACGACGAATGCGATCAGCAGGACGGCGAGCACGACGGCGACCGCGCCGACGGCGATCGTCAGCCAGCTGACCCGACCGACCGCCGGGTCGGCGATCCACGCGGGGGCCGATCGCGTCACGTCGCCGGCCGTGGACCGGAAGCCGCTCCGCACGGCCGGCGCCCCGGCCATCACCAGCGCCGCGGCGCCGGCCGCGAGCAGGATCAGCCCGGTCACGATCAGCAGGAGCCGGTTCGCTCCGCGGTTCGAGCTGTTCATGCGCCGACCTTCGCCTTCTGGATCTGCACGCGGGAGCGCAAGGAGGGCGCGAGCCCCCACTGCTGGAGGCGCTCGCCGAGCGCCTCCGCGATGCGGTCGCGCTGCACCGGCACGCCCGACGTGGGCGTGACGCGCACGACGGCGGTGCGTCGGGAGATCGAGCTGACCGCGCGGTCGGGGTCGATGCCGTCCGCGTCGGCTGCGGCGCGCACGAGCGCCGAGGCGATGACCTCGTCGTCGACGACGACCACGGCCCGGTCGTTCGGCAGGACGTGCCGCGGGCGGCGACCTCGGCCGAGACCGAGACCGAGCAGGACGAGGCCGAGCACGGCCAGCACCGCGCCCGCGCCCCAGAGCCACCCGACGGGCACGCCGCCGAGCGCCGCGATCCCCTCGACCATGCCCGCGGGGCTGAGCAGCAGGGGCTGCTGCCCGGCGGCCGCGAGGACGATCTCGACGACGAGCCAGGCCAGCGCCGCGATCAGCACGATCGCGACCACGACGGCCGACGTCGAGCGCGAGGCATGCGTCTCGCGGCGCCGGATGCGGCCGTAGCCGCGGGTGATGTCGCTCATCGCACCCTCCTCTCCTTCGTGATGCGGACGCCGGTGACCCGGACGGTCACGCGGCGGATGTCGTAGCCGGTCAGCTCGTGCACGCGATCGCGCACGGTCTGCTCGGCGGCGGCGCAGCGCTCGAGGATCGAGCCGCCGGAGCGCTCGAGCGCCTTCGACTGCTCGCGGACCCGCGAGATCGACGGCACCCCGATCGGGGTGTCGACCGCGAGGTCGAGCGCTCCGCCGTGGTCGGTGAGGTCCGTGCCGACGTCCTTCGCGTCGACGCCGAGGGCCTCGCCGGCCACGGCGGCCACCACCCGCTGCAGGGCGGGACCCGTGATGCGCGTGCGCCCACGGGTCGAGGCCCCTGCGGCGGGCGGCGCCGCCGCGACCGCCGTGCTCACGAGGACGAGCGCCGGCCGCTGACGGCGGCGATCAGGCTCGACGGGTCGAACCGGCCCTCGACCCAGCGCCCGACCAGGGCGCCGATCGCGATCGCGACGGCGACCCCGACGAACACCCAGAAGCCGAAGGCCGCCCAGGTGATCGCGAGCACGGCGCCGATGGCCATGCCCGTCTGCGTCGGCGTCACTTGGCGACCGGCGTCGCGTCGTCCGCGTCGTCCACGGACGGGATGTGGACGTCGGTGATCGTGACGTTGACCTCGGTGACCTCGCGGCCGACGTAGGACTCGATCGCGTCGGTGACCGCGGTGCGGACGTCGTCGGCGACCTGCTGCAGGCTCATCGGGTACTCGGCGACGAGGGTCACGTCGACGGCGACCTGCGTCTCGCCGACCTCGACCGCGATGCCCTGCGTGAGGTCCGTCTGGTTGATGCGGTCCCGCAGCGCGCCGATCGCGCGGCCGGCGCTGCTGCCCAGGTCGTGCACGCCCGGGACGTCGCGGGTGGCGATGCCGGCGATCTTCGCCACGACGCCGTCGGCGATGGTGGTCGAGCCGCCGGAGGTCTGCGCCGAGGTGGTGGTGACGGTGGTCATGTGGTGCTCCTTCGTTGCTGTGCGATCCGGCACCGGGTCGGTGCCGCGTCATGGGGATGACGCATCGCGCCGCCGGATCGTCACGGCGACTCGGCGTACTCCCAGGTTGTAGCGCCGACCGACCGAGTGGAAGCGGGGCGTCGGCTGTGCGAATACTGAACGCCCACAGGGAGCTCGGCTGCGAACACGCGGAGCGCGCGGGTGGCATGCTGCGGATGGACGCGCCGCGGGCGCGGGAGGGAGGCGCCGTGACGGGATCCGTCGTCGTGCCCGCCTCCCTGCTCGACGAGGCGGGCGACGCGCTGCTCGCCGATCGCGCCGCCGACGGCGACGCCCGTGCGTTCGCGGTGCTCGTCCGTCGCCACAGCGGCATGCTGCGCGCGTACGCCCGCCGGGTGCTGGGATCGAACGCCGCGAGCGACGACGTGGTGCAGGAGGCGCTGATCACCGCCTGGCGGCAGCTGCCCGAGCTGCGGGACCGCGCCGCGGTGCGCGGCTGGCTGATCCGCATCGTGGGCCGCAAGGCGATCGACGTCCTGCGCGCCCAGCGCCCCGCCGTCGACATCGACGACCACGACGCCCCGGCGCCCGAGGGCGGGGGCCCCGAGGGCGTGGCGGGCGCCAACGCCCTCGCCGGCTCGCTCGACGAGGCGCTCCGGACCCTGCCCGAGGCGCAGCGGCGCGCCTGGACGCTGCGCGAGCTGGGCGGGCTCGGCTACGACGAGATCGCGACGGACCTCGGCCTGCCGGTCTCCACGGTCCGCGGCCTGCTCGCGCGGGCGAGGACGGGGCTGATCCAGCGGATGGACGGGTGGCGGTGACGATGGACGGACAGACCGACGACGCGCTCGACGCGATCGCGAAGGAGCCGGAGGAGCTCGACGGCCACACGATCGACGAGCTGGCCGACTACCTCGACGCGGGCAGGACCCTGCCCGATCCGTCGATCGAGGGTTCCGCCGCCTGCCGGCACGCCCTCGCCGCGCTGGAGCGCCTCCGGGCGCTCGCACCGGAGCTGCTGGTCGACGACGCGCCGGAGGCGGAGCCGGCCGACGGCTTCCTCGCGCGGGTGATGAGCGGCATCGCGCTCGACGCCCACGCCGGCGCGGACTTCCCGCTGGTGGACTCGGGCACGGACTCCTCGATCACGATGACCGAGGGCGCGCTGCGGGCGCTGATCCGCGCCGCCGGTGACGGCGAGCCCGGCGTCCTGGTCGGCCGGGTGCGCTTCGTCGGCGACCTGCAGGACCCGCATGCGCCGCTGACCGTGCGCGTCGCCGCCACCGTGGCGCACGGCCTGCCCATCCCCGCTGCGGCAGAGCGCCTGCGCGCCGCCGTCGACGCCGCCGTCCGCCGGCACACGCGCTTCGAGCGGCTGCGGATCGACGTCGAGGTGCAGGACCTGGTCGTGCGCGGGGAGGATCGGCCGTGAGCGACCTCGAGCTGCTGACCGGGACGATCTCGGCCCGACTGCGGGCGCTGCCCGGGGTCGTCCGGCTGCATCCCGCGAGCCGCCCCTCCCTCTCCCGGCTGGGCACCGCGGGCGGAGTGCTCTCCGCGCTCGTCGCCGACGAGTCCGTGACCGCCTCCCTGCGGGGTGACGTCCTGGAGGTCCGCGTCGATGTCTCGGTGGCGGACGAGGTGCCCGCGACGTCGACGGCCCTCGCGGTGGTCGACGCGGTGCGCGGCGTGCTCGACGGCGTGGAGGTGCCGGCGACGAGGATCGCGGTGCGCGTCGTGTCCGTCGAGGGACCGCTCGGCGTCTGACCCGGTCCCGTCAGTCCCGCGGCAGCGTCCCCCACAGCTCGAGCGCGGCGGCGCGCACGTCCGCCTCCGGCACGTCGTGCGTCGCGGAGGCGCCGTGGTCGCACCAGCCGTCGAGCACCCGCTTGCCGCAGACGCGGCAGCCGCCGTGCCACGAGACGAGCACCCGGTGCCAGGCCCGCGTGAGCGGTGCGACGTCGGCGAGGTTCGCGTAGGTGAAGACGGCGACGGTCGGGGTGCCGACGGCGGCGGCCAGGTGGCGGGGGCCGGAGTCGTTGCCGAGCACCAGGTCGGCCCGGGCCAGCAGGCCGACGAGGCCGGGCAGGGTCAGGCCGCCGACGACGGTCTCGACGTCACCGCCGAAGCCCGCTGCGACCCGGCCGACCCGGTCGCCCTCCGAGGGGCCGCCCACGACGACCACGCGGGCGCCGTCGTCCGCGAGCGCCCGGGCGATGCGGCCGAGCCGCGCCTCCGGGTAGCAGCGACGGGGGTCCGTCGCGCCGGGGTGCACGACGACGAGCCGTCGGGCGTCCTCCGGCACCACGGCCCGTGACGCGTCGAGGTCGGTCTGCAGCACCTCGACGCGCGGGTCGAGCCGCTCCAGGCGTGCCCCGGCGGCCGCGGCCACCTCGAGCCATCGGACCGTGTCGTGCTGGAACGCCGTGTAGGGCACCCAGCGGTCCGGCTTCGGCGCGTCGGGCGTCGCCGCACCGACGGTGGTCCGGGCGCCGAGGCGCAGCAGCAGCCGGTTCGAGTTGCCGCCTCCGCCGTGCAGCTGGATCGCGAGGTCGTAGCCGTGCGCCCGCTGCTCCGCGGCCCACGCCTCGACGGTCGCCTCGTCCGCGTCCGGCTCCTCGGTCCTCACCCGCACGCCCGCGACCGGCGGCACGACGACGACGCGGTCGATCGGGGACGGCCGGCCCTCGAGGAGGGCGAGGTGGTGCGCGGCGCCGAGCAGCGTGATCTCCGCGTCGGGATAGGCCGACCGGATGGCCGCGAGCGCGGGCTCGGCGACGACGTAGTCGCCGACGCCGTTCGCGCGGAGCACGGCGATGCGGCGCACGTCCGGCAGGGCTGCGGGAGGATCGGCGAGCGGGGAGAAGAGCGGCACCGGACTGTTCTTCCATGAGCCCGCTGGGAGCAGAGGACGTTCGATGGGCGACGACGCGAAGGACACGGCCTGGGTCGAGGTGCAGGGGGCGCTGCTGGACGACGCCGACGCGGACGTGACCGCGACGGACGACGCCCTGCTGGTGCACGGGACGCCCTTCGCCGTGCGGGACGGGGACGACATGGTGGTCGACCTGCCCGAGGACCGGGCGGACGACCTGGTCGAGCGCGGGGTCGCCGCGCGTCGGGACCGGCCGGAGGCGAAGGGCTCGTGGGTCTCGGTCGAGGACTCCGCCGACTGGGTCGAGCTCGCGTCCGAGGCGCACGCGTTCGTCGGCGAGCCGTCGGTCGGCCGCGACTCCTGACCGTCAGCCGCGCGGCAGCAGCCGGGACGCCACGAGCGCGGTCGTCGAGAGCACGGCCATGCCGAGCGCGAGGACGAGCACCGTCTGCACGCCGATGAGGCCGGTCAGCGGCGTCGTGAGCGCGCCGACGAGGAAGGCGAGCCCGCCGCTCAGCGACGCGGCGGTCCCCGCCGACGGGCGCCCCGCCTCCTGCGCCAGCACCGTCGTGGCGGGGATGCAGAAGCCGTTACCGGCCACGGCGACGCCGAGCAGCACCCAGACCGCGGCGAGCCCGGCGCCGCCCGCGGTGACGAGCTCCACGAGCAGCAGCGCCGCCGCTCCCCCGCTCGACATCCAGAGCCCGATCGCGCGCAGCCGGGTGACGGGCACGCGCAGCACGAAGCGCCGGAACAGCACGCTGGTGACGACCATCGCGGCGGCGTCGGTGGCGAAGACGATCGAGTAGAGGCCCTCACCGATGCCGAGCTGCTGCTGCAGCACGAACGACGAGCCCCCGATGTAGACGAAGAACCCGGCCTGGGCGATGCACTGCACGATCACCGGTGCCCGGAAGGCGGGACGCCGCAGCAGGTCGACGATGCGGGCGCCCAGGTGCCGGAGACCGGCGGGCTGGCGCATCGCGGGCTCCAGGGTCTCCGGCAGCCCGACCGCGGCGATGAGCAGCACCAGCGCGCTGAACGCGGTCATGAAGACGAACACGCCGCGGAAGTCGGAGACGAGGAGGATCAGGCCCCCGATCCCGGGCGCGACGACCGGAGCGATCAGCCGGATCGCGGAGAGGGTGCCGAAGCGGGCGGCGGCCTCCGGCCCCGAGTAGCGGTCGGAGACCACCGCGACGCCGATCGCGGACCCCGCGCCGCCCGCGAGGCCCTGGACCGTCCGGGCGACGAGCAGGGTGCCGGCGTCGGCCGCGACCACGCAGGCGGCGGACGCGACGACCAGCGCCACCCCGCTGCCGAGCAGCAGCCCGCGGCGGCCGGCGGCGTCGGAGATCGGCCCCGCCAGCAGCTGCCCGACGGCGAGCCCGACGAGGAAGACGGTGATCGAGAGCTGCGCCGTCGACGCGGGGACGGCGAGCGCGAGGGCCACCGCCGGCAGCGCGGGCAGATACGTGTCGGTGCCGAAGGGCCCGAAGCCCGTGACGAGGGCGAGCGCGGGGGTCGAGACCGGGCGCCGGTCCCCGCCGCTGCGCCGCATCGGCCCGACGCTACTGCGACGTCGGTGCCGCTTCCCTGACCTCGAACGCCGCACGAGCGGGTGGCCGACACTGGAAGGAGGACACCTCTTCGCTTGATCATCAGGTCGAGCAGAGGTAGTGTAGTACACGTGTTCGATGCGCAGGACTCGCCCCTCGAGGTGATGCTGCGCGTCTCGACCGTCCCGCCGCCCGCACCCGACCTCATCACCACCGGAGCCCTGGTCCTCGATGCGCCGCGCGTGCCGGACGACGCTCCGGACCGTACGGAGCGCCTGCAGGAGTCCGCGGAGCTGCTGCAGCACCGGGTCGAGCTCATGGAGCAGGCCGCGCGCCGCGCCGAGGTCGCACGGCTGACCGCGCTGGCCGACGCGTACGAGGCGTCGATGGAGGACCTCGCCGCGCGTATGGGGCCCCGGTACGGCACCCGCGGCGGACTGGGGGCGCAGGCGTACTTCAAGCAGACCGGGCTCGCGATCGGGATGTCGCCGAAGACGGTCGCGCACCTGGTCGACACGACGCTGCTGCTGCGCGAGCGCCTGCCGCGCACCTGGGCGGCGCTGACCTCCTGCGCGACCACCCGCCGCGCGGCCGAGCTGGTCGCCGCTCGGGCGGAGGGCCTCGCGGCCGAGCACTGGGACGACTACGACGCCGAGGCCGCCGAGCTGGCTCGCAGCACGCCGATCACGACGCTGAAGCGGCGGCTGCGCGACCTGCGCGAGCGGATCCAGGCCGAGACCGCCGTCGAGCGGGCGAGGCGCACGCTCGAGCGCCGCCACGTGCTGCTCGAGGAGGGCGACGACGGCGAGGCGTCCCTCGTCATCACGGGCCCGATCGCCGAGCTCGCCGCCATCGACGACGCCCTCACGAAGGCCGCCGTCGCGGAGCACGGCGCCGCGGGCGAGACGCGCACGATCAGCCAGCTGCGCTTCGTCCCCGTCGCACGGCCGCCCCGCCGCTGACGCGTCGCGGCGGAACCGGCTCCGTGGGCCCAACGGCCCGCGACCTGCTCCTCGAGGGCATCAAGCAGGCGGCGTCGGGCGAGTGGGCGGGGCTCGCCGTCCCCGGGCGCAAGGGCGTCGTGCCGCAGGTGTTCCTCACGATCCCGCTCCTCAGCGCGCTGGGGCGTACGACCGAGCACGCGCAGCTGCGCGGCCACGGGTTGATGGACGTGGAGACGGCGAAGGACCTCGCGGGACGCGCGACCTCGTTCGTGCGCGTGCTCACCGACCCCTGCACCGGCGTGCGGCTCGACATGGACCGCGCGACGCGGATGCCGCCCGAGGACATGCGGCGCTGGGTCCAGGTCCGCGACGAGGTGTGCCGGTTCCCCGGCTGCAACCGCCCGGCCCACCTGTGCGATGTCGACCATGCCCATGAATGGCAGCACGGCGGGGTCACCGGGGAGCGCAACCTGCTCTGCGCCTGCCGGGCGGACCATCTCGCCAAGTCGGAGGAGCTGTTCGGGAACGAGCTGAGGAGCACGGGTGCCGTCCGATGGTGCACGCCCTGGCGGCGCACCTTCGACGACCCGCCGATCGCTCCACTCGCCCCGGCGCCGGAGTCGCTCCGACCGCCGGACGACGACCCCTGCCCCTTCTGAGCCGACCCTGCTGAGCCGCGGCCCCGGCTTCAGACCAGCAGCGAGCCCGCCGCGAGCAGGGCCGGGGGCAGCGCGACGAGCACCGGGACACGCCGCAGGTCGACGCCGCGGTCGCGCACGAACTCGGCGATCGACGCGGCGAGCACGAGGACGGTCAGCACGCGCACGCCGAGCCTCACGTCGCCGCCCGCGATCGTCGCGCCGACCTGGTGGAACGCGATCACGCCCCAGGGCACGATGCCGAGCATCGCCGCGAACGACCACGGGCGGCGACCGGGCAGCGACCGGACCAGCACGACCGCGGCAGTCGCGGCATAGGTGAGCACCAGGGCGCCGAGGTCGCGCACCCCGTTCAGCTGCGCGACGAGGAACACCGCGATCGGCGCCCCGAGCCCCACGGGCAGGAGCCGTGCGAGGCGGTCGTCACGGAGCGGCAGGAGCAGGCCGACCGCCGTGAGCAGGGCCGGGATCAGGAGCGCGAGCCGACCCGCGATCTCGGCGAGCGGCACCCGGAGCACGGGGCCGAGGCCGCCGAGGTCCGCGGCGACGGGCAGCGGCAGCGCGGGCAGCACGGCCAGGGCCACCACCCCGAGCACCAGCCCGACGAGTGCGACCCCGACGCCGGCCGACCGGCTCATCCCGGCACCCCGGCACCGGTCGGGTCGTCGTCGACGTCGGTGAAGCGCTCCCCCTGCCACTCGGTCGCCCGCCACGCTCCCGGTGCGCCCTCGAGCACGACGACGCCCGTGTTCGGCAGCCCGCGCTCGCGCCCGTGGTCGTCCGGCAGGTTGGCGGCGCGGATGCCGGCCCAGGCACGGATCGCCGCCCCGTGGCTCGCGAGCACGACGGCACCCACCGCCCCCTGCACCGCGGCCTCGACCGCGCGGTCGTACCGGGCGAGGAAGTCGCGGCCGTCCTCCGGGGAGCCGGGCACCCGGGCGGCGAGGTCGCCCGCCATCCAGCGGAAGACCGGGTCGAGGTAGGCGAGGTGCGCGTCGCGGTCGCCCCGCATCTCCAGGTCGCCCGACAGCACCTCGCGCAGCCCCGCGTCGACCGGCAGCGGCAGCCCGAGCGCGTCCGCGAGCGGCCGAGCCGTCGCCACCGTGCGGGCGAGCGGGGACGCGACGACGCGCTCGATGCGCTCCTCGGCGAACCGGGCCGGCAGCTCGGCCGCCTGCTGCCGACCGAGCGCGGAGAGCGGCGCCCCCGGCTCCGCGGAGTCGAGCAGCGCGGCGACGTTCGACTCCGACTGACCGTGCCGGACGAGGATCAGGCGCACCACCCGCACATCCTCCCAGCGTCGGGTCCGGTCACGGGTGCGAGGGCTAGCGTGCGCGACATGGACAGCGATGTCGGCTCGATGAACCCCGGCCCTTCCGAGGGCGACGACGAGGCGCCCGGCGAGGGCACCGAGAACCCGGGTCCGGGTGACGAGATCCCCGCCGAGGGCAGCTCGAACCCCGGTCCCTCGGACGAGATCCCCGGGCAGGGCAGCGAGAACCCCGGCCCCGAGGAGCCGTGATCCAGCCCGGTTCCGGTTCGCAGCACCGACCCGAGGAGGACCCGTGCCGCTGATCCGGCTGATCATCATCGTCTTCCCGATCGCCCGGCGGCTGCTCCGCGCTCGGCGGAACCGGAAGGCGCGCGGCTCGTCCTGACGAGCGCGACGGCGGCAGGGGCGGCGCAGGGCGCCCTCTCGCCGGACTCCCCGACGCGGTGCCTACGGTGCGGGCATGAGCGACGCGATCGACCACTACGACCTCGCCGTCATCGGCGCCGGACCGGCGGGCACCGCCGCAGCGCTGCGCGGTGCGGAGCTCGGCGCGAAGGTCGTGGTGCTCGAGGCCGGGCGGCTCGGCGGCACCTGCGTGAACACCGGCTGCGTCCCGACGCGGGTGCTCGCGAAGACCGCGCGCCTGATCCGGGAGGCCCGCAGCGCGGACGCCTGGGGCATCGGCACGGGGGCGCCGTCGATCGACTGGGCGTCGACCGTGCAGCGGGTGCACGGCCGCGTGGACCAGGTGCGCTCCATCAAGCGGGAGGCGAGCCGATTCGAGGAGGCGGGCGTCACCCTGGTGCAGGAGGGACGCGCCCGCTTCGCCGACGACCGGACCCTCGTCCTCGACAGCGGGCGGCGCGTCACCGCGGACGCGATCGTGATCTGCGTCGGCGGGCACTCGCGGCGCCTGCCGATCCCGGGCGCCGAGCTGGCGACCGTCCCCGAGCACGTGCTCGAGCTGCCGGAGCTGCCGCGCCGCGTCGCGGTGATCGGCGCGGGCAACACGGGCGCGCAGCTCGTGACGGTCCTCAGCGCCTTCGGGTCCGCCGTCACGCTGCTGGACCTCGCCCCCCGGGTGCTCGTCGCCTCGGACGAGCAGATCTCCGCGGTGGTGGAGGAGGCGTTCCGCGACCAGGGCGTCGACGTGCGCACCGGGATCGACGGCGTCGACCGGCTGGAGCGCGCAGACGACGGGATCGCCCTGCACTGGCGGCAGGGCGGCGCCGAGGAGTCCGCGGACTTCGACGCCGTGATCATGGCGACCGGGTGGCCGGCGGACGTGGAGGACCTCGGCCTCGCGAACGCGGGACTCGAGACGGTGCGCTCCGCGATTCCCGCCGACCGGTACTTCCGCACCGCCGTGCCGCACATCCTCGCGGCCGGTGACACGAACGGCCGCGACATGCTGGTGCAGGCCGCGCAGTTCGAGGGCGAGGCCGCCGCCGAGAACGCGGTGCTCGGCGTGAACCGGCGGACGCCGCAGGAGCTGCTGCCCGCCGGCGGCTTCACCGACCCGGACTACGCCGGCGTCGGGCTGACGGAGCGGGAGGCGCGGCAGCGCGACCCCGAGTGCGTCGTCGCGACGGTGCCCTACGCCGACCTCGACCGCGCCGTCATCGACGACCGGCAGCGCGGGTTCCTGAAGCTGATCGCGGACCGCCGTCGCGAGCTGATCCTCGGCGCCCACGCGGTCGGGGAGAACGCGGTGGAGGTGATCCAGTCGGTGACGACCGCGATGGCGGCCGGCATCGACGTGTCGACGCTCGCGAACGTCCGCTTCGCCTACCCGACCTACAGCGCCGTGATCGGCATCGCCGCTCGTCAGCTGGCCCGCACCCCGGCGCTCCCCGCGACCCTCCGCTGAGCCGTTCCGTTCTGAAGGTGATTCCGGCCTGCCGGAATCACCTTCAGAACGGAATCCCGCGGAGCGCAGCAGCAGGTGCTGGTGGCTCGGGCCGGCCGCCGGCAGACTCGGCCGGCGCCGCGAGCGGCAGGCGCAGCTCGAAGACCGCGCCGGGCAGGTCGTCGGCCCCCGGCTCGACGCACCGGAGCGAGCCGCCCTGCGCCTCCGCCAGCCCGCGGGCGATCGGCAGCCCGAGGCCGGCGCCGCCCGTGGTCGCGGAGCGCGCCGAGTCCAGGCGGACCAGCCGCTCGAACACGCGCTCCCGTGCGGAGGTCGGGATGCCGGGGCCGTCGTCCGAGACGCGGACCGTCCCGTCCGCCGTCGCGGCGATGCGCACCCGGCGCGCGCCCGCGTTCCGGGCGTTCACGAGCAGGTTCGCCAGCACCTGGTCCGTGCGCTCCCGGTCGACCGTCACGCGGACGTCGACCGCGCGCACCTCGACCACCGGTGCGTCCGGCCGGGAGCGGAGCCGCTCCGCCGCGTCGGCGACCAGCGCCGCCAGGTCGACTGGCCGCGGCTCCACCCGCAGCTCGCCGAGGCGGGAGACGAGCAGCAGGTCGTCGACGAGCCGGGCGCTCCGGCGCGCCTCCCGCACGATCTGCACGGTCACCCGGTCCCGCTCCTCCTCGTCGAGCGGGTCGCGGATCAGCCGCTCGGCACCCGCGGAGACGCCGGCGAGCGGTGTGCGCAGCTCGTGCGAGGCGTCGGACAGGAACGCGGCCAGCCGCTCGGCGGCGGCGGAGGCGCGCGCCTCCGCACCCTCCAGCTCCTCGAGCATCGCGTCGAACTGCACGGCCGCACGACCGAGGTCCGTGTCCGGATCCTGCGGGTCGAGGCGGCGCCCGCGACCGCCGGCCGCCGTCTGCCGCGCCGCGTCGGTGAGGGCGCGCAGCGGGCGCAGCGCCCGCCCGAGCACGAGGGGCAGCACCAGCGCCGCGAGCGCGACGGCGACGACGCTCGCGATCGTCATGATCGTCCGGAAGCGGGCCAGCGCGTCCTCGATCTGCGCGCTGCTGCTCGAGAGGCGCAGGACGACACCGGGCCGGACCGTCTCCGTCGCGACGAGCTCGTTGCCGTTTCGCACGACCGCGATCGCCGCGTCGGACCGCGTCGGCTGCGGCAGGGCCCCCGGCCCGCGCCCCGGCCCGGGCGGGCGCTGCGGCACGCCGACCACGGCGCACCGGCCGCTCGAGTCGACGATGCACGCCTGCACCCCGGCGATCGTCAGGCTGTTCGCCAGCTGCTGATCGGAGAGGGCGGCGAGCTCCGGGGCGAGCTGCGCTACCGAACGGAGCCGGTCCTCCTGCTCCCCCTGCAGGACCGTCCGCAGCGCGAGGTCGACGCCGACGCCGACGACGAGCAGGAGGAGCGAGAGCACCGCGACGGTCCAGAGGACCGCGCGCCGGCGCAGCGACGGCGTCCTCATGCGGCGGCCGCCGGCTCCGCCGGGCGCAGCACGTAGCCGAAGCCGCGGACGGTGTGGAGGATGCGCGGGCCGTGCTCCTCGAGCTTGCGGCGCAGCGCGCTCACGTGGACCTCCACGAGGTTCGGGTCGTAGTCCTCGTAGCCCCACACCTGCGTCAGCAGCTGCGTCTTCGAGAGGATGCGCCCGCGCTCGCGCGCCAGGTAGAGCAGCAGCCGGTACTCGGTCGCGGTCAGGTCGAGCGCCGCGCCGCCGCGCAGCACCTCGCCCGCCTGCTCGTCGATCCGCAGGTCGCCGAGGTCGAGCACCGCGGGCACGCGGCCGAGCCGCCGCAGCACGGCGCGGACGCGGGCGACCAGCTCCTCCACGATGAACGGCTTGACGACGTAGTCGTCCGCGCCCGCCTCGAACCCGGCCAGCCGGTCGGCGCCGGCGTCCCGCGCGGTCAGGAAGATGACCGGCAGGTCCCGGTCGCGGCGCAGCGCGCGGGCGAGCGCGAACCCGTCCGCGGGTCCGGGCAGCATGACGTCGAGCAGCGCGAGGTCCGGCCGGAAGTCCGCCGCTCGGGCGGGGACGCCGCGCGAGTCGGCCGACGAGTCCACGACGAAGCCCGCGCCGGTCAGCGCGGCGACGACGGATTCGCGGATGAGGGCGTCGTCCTCGACGACGAGCACGCGGGCGGCAGGCATGGGTCCACGGTCCCGGCCGACGCTGAAGCAGGCCTGAAGCACCGCCTGAGCAGTCCCCATGAGTCGGCGATGCGCTGAAGCGCACCTGAAGGACCGCTCGAGCGGCCACCGCTTCAGGCCCGCTTCAGAGGCGGACCGTCGTCTGGGAGGACCAGGGCGCGCCGGACCGGCAGCGCCGCTCCATCACGAGGAGGACCTCATGCAGTCGTTCAGGAAGCCCACGAAGCGCACCGCGCTGATCACCGGCGTCGCGGGAGCCGCCGTGCTCGGTGCCATCGCCGTCGGCGGCCCCGCCTACGCCGACGGGATGCCGTCGGCCGCCCCCTCGGGCTCGGTCGCCGCGCCGTCCGCCGCAGCGCCCTCCGGCGCCCCGACGGCCCCCGCCGCTCCGTCCGGCGCTCCCGCCGCTCCCGCCGCTCCGGGGCAGCACGGCCCGCAGGGCGGCCCGGCGGGCGCCCCGAGCCCGAAGCCGCACATCGGCGGCGAGGTGCTCTCCGTGAGCGGCTCCACCGTCACGGTGAAGGACCACGACGGGTTCACGCGGACCATCGCGCTGTCCAGCGGCGCGACCGTGACGAAGGACGGTCAGAAGGCCGACACCTCCGCGATCGTGCAGGGCGCGCACATCGAGGCGACCGGCTCGGTCGACTCGAACGGCACGACCCTCGACGCGACCGAGGTCCGGGTCGGCCAGCCGGCCGGCCCGGGCAAGGGCGGCCCCGCGGCGAGCGGCCCGGCGGCGGACGCGAAGGGCGGCCCGGCGGCCGGTCCCGCGGCCGGCGGCCGGCTGCCGCCCCCGCCGCAGGGCGGCAAGGCCCCGCAGGCGCCCGGCCAGCAGGGCGGCGCGCAGCAGGCGACGCCGACCCCGAGCGCGTCCGGGTACACGCAGGGCTCCTGAGCCCTCGCAGGAAGGGCCCTCGATCCGCACCCGCGGATCGAGGGCCCTTCCTCGTGCGCCGATGTCGGACGGCTACCGTGCCGCCGAGAGCGAGGAGGGCGCGGATGGCGGGCGGAGAGCGGGCGCGGCAGGTCGACCTCGCCGTCGAGCTCGAGGAGACCGCACGGGCGCTCGTCCGGGCGACGCGGGACGTGCCGACGCCCGCGGACTCGCGCCAGCTGCTGGCCGAGCTCGGCCGCGCCGTCGACCAGCTGCAGCAGACAGCCCGTCAGCTGAGCGCCTGGCACACGCGCGTCGTGGACGGCGACCACTACTTCGGCGAGGACGAGCCGGGCGACGGCGCCACCGGCACCATCGAGGCGGCCGAGCACCTCGAGGCCGCGGCGGCCGCGCTCGACCTGGCCGGCGAGGCGCTGCTGGCGGCACGCGCGGCGAACGGCGTCGTCCGCTGGCGGGCGGGGCCGACGGGCCGTCCTCCCGCCTGAGAGGCGACGGGACGGGGCGGCGTCAGCGAGGCCCGGCGGGCTGCAGCAGGTCGCCCGCCTGCGAGCCCGCGGCGACGATCGTCGAGCTGAAGCCGTCGAGCGCCTGGCCGACCGGAGCCGGGGTCAGCGCACCGATCTCGTGCACGACCGCGGACCCGCCCACCGCCCGCGCGACCACCGGGGTGCCGAGCGAGACGGCCAGGGTGGCGAGCACCGCGACGACGAGCGCCCCCACCGCGACCTGCAGCCCGGCGCCGAGCGCGCCGTCGACGGCGCCGAGCGCGGTCCGCCGCAGCGGACGCGCGACGGCGGCCGCGACGCGGGTGCCGAGGGCCGCGCCGATCAGCAGCAGCACCAGCGCGACGAGCAGGGTGACGACGAACCGCGCGACGCCGTCCGGCACCAGCGCGCCGACCGGGCCGGCGACGAACGCCGCCGCGGCACCGCCGGCGATCAGCCCGGCGATGGTGCCGACGCTGCCGATCAGGCCGCGCCGCCAGCCGTGCACCAGGCAGCCGACCAGGACCAGCACGACGACGACGTCGACCAGGAGAGATGTGGACACGGGCTCCTCCTCGCGCTTCAGGACCCGGCCGACGCTAGGCAGCGGACCTGAAGCGGCCGAAGCCGTCGGCCGATCTTCAGCCGTGCTTCAGCGCGCGCTCGCGAGCGCCTCCTCGAACACGTCGATCGCGTGGTGCAGGTCCGCCTCGTCGATCACGATCGGCGGCGCGAGGCGGACGGTCTGCCCGTGCGTGTCCTTCGCGAGCACGCCGGCGGCCATCATCCGCTCGCAGACCTCGCGCGCCGTGCCGACCGCCGGGTCGACGTCGATGCCCGCCCAGAGCCCCCGCGTGCGGACGGCGGTGACGCCGTGACCGACCAGGGGGCGGAGCCGGCGCTCGAGCACCTCGCCGAGGGACCGGGCGCGGGCCTGCGGCTCGCCGGTCGCGAGCATCCGCACGACCTCGAGGCCGACCGCGGCGGCGAGCGGGTTGCCGCCGAACGTCGATCCGTGCTCCCCCGGGCGCAGGACGCCGAGCACGGCCTCGTCCCCGACGACGGCGCTGACGGGCACGATGCCGCCGCCGAGCGCCTTGCCGAGCAGGTACAGGTCCGGCACGACCCCGACGAGGTCGCAGGCGAAGGTCGAACCGGTGCGGCCGAGCCCGGACTGGATCTCGTCCGCGATCATCAGCACGCCCCGCTCGTCGCAGAGGCGGCGGACGGCGGGCAGGTAGTCGTCCGGCGGCACGACGATGCCCGCCTCGCCCTGCACCGGCTCGAGCAGCACCGCGACGGTCGTGTCGTCGACCGCCGCGGCGAGCGCCGCCGCGTCGCCGTACGGCACCGTGCGGAAGCCCGCGGTGAACGGTCCGAACCCGTCGCGGGCCTGGGGGTCGTCGCTGAAGGAGACGATGGTCGTGGTGCGGCCGTGGAAGTTGCCGGAGGCGACGACGATCGTCGCCCGCCCCTCCGGGACGCCCTTCACGCGGTAGCCCCAGGCTCGGGCGACCTTGATGCCGGACTCCACGGCCTCGGCGCCCGTGTTCATGGGCAGGACCATGTCCTTGCCGGCGAGCGCCGCGAGCTCGTCGGCGAACGGCTCGAGCCGGTCGTTCTCGAACGCGCGGCTGACGAGCGTCACCCGGTCGAGCTGCGCCTTCGCGGCGGCGACGAGCCCGGGGTGGCCGTGCCCGAAGTTCACGGCGGAGTACGCGGCGAGCAGGTCGAGGTAGCGGCGCCCGTCGACGTCGGTCACCCAGGCGCCCTCGCCGGTCGCGACGCGCACGGGCAGCGGGTGGTAGTTGTGCGCGAGGTGCCCGGCGCGCTCCGCCACGTCGGTCATCGCCGCAGCTCCAGCGTGCAGCACTTCACGCCGCCGCCGCCGAGCAGCAGCTCGGAGAGGTCGAGGCCGACGGGTGCGTAGCCGCGCTCGCGCAGCGACGCCTCGAAGCCGGTCGCCCGGCTCGCGATCACGACGTCGCGACCGTTCGAGATGGAGTTGAGCCCGAGCCAGCGCGCGTCCTCCTCCGACACCTCGACGGCGTCGGGGTAGCGGCGCCGCAGCTCCGCCCGGCTCGCCTCGTCGAACGCGAGCGGCAGCCACGCGATGTTCGCGTCGCGCCCCTCCGGGTCGAGCACGGCGAGGGCCGTGTCCAGGTGGTAGAACCGCGGGTCCACCAGCCGCAGCGTCACGACCTCGCGGCCCGTGACCTGCGCGAGCTCGCGGTGGCTCGCCTCGCTGGTGCGGAACCCGGTGCCGGCGAGGATCACGTCGCCGACCAGCAGGAAGTCGCCCTCCCCCTCGTTCACCTCGCGCGCCTCGTGCACGCGGAAGCCGTTGGTCCGGAACCATTCGCCGTACGCGGGCCCCTCCGGCTGGCGCTCGGGGTGGGTGAACCGCGCGGTGTAGGCGACGCCGTCGAGCGTGAAGCCGCCGTTCGCGCTGTAGACCATGTCCGGCAGGCCCGGCAGCCCGTCGATCAGCTCGACGGCGTTCCCGAGCCCGACGTAGGCGTCGTGCAGGGTCTGCCACTGGTCCAGGGCCACGGACGTGTCGGTCGGGTCCTCCGGCCGCATCCAGGGGTTGATCGAGTAGGACACGGTGTAGTGGTCCGGTCGGCACATCAGGTAGGTGCGCGTCAGAGCGACGCGCTCCGGCAGGGTCGCCGGCGCAGAGGCGGTCGTGGTCACGAGGGTCCTTCCAAAGGGGACTCGAGCAGGGCGGCCGGACCAGGTCGACGGCCCTTCCAGTGTGCGCCCGTCGCAGCGCAGCCGTCCACCGACCTGCGCAGCGGCGTTGCGCGCATCCAGCCTCGGCCGCAACAGATCGTTAGCCTGAGGTGATGGATGCCATCGACGGCCGCATCATCGAGCTGCTGAAGCGCAACGCCCGCTCCGCGTACGGAGACATCGGCGCGGTAGTCGGGCTGTCCGCGTCCGCGGTCAAGCGCCGCGTCGACCGGCTGGTCGCGGAGGGGACCATCCGGGCGTTCACGGTCCAGGTCGACCCTGCGACCGAGGGCATGAGCACGGAGGCGTGGGTCGAGCTGTTCTGCCGCGGCACCGTCTCGCCGACGGAGCTGCGCCGCATCCTCGCGGCGGTCCCGGAGGTCGTCTACGCCGGCACGGTCACCGGCAGCGCGGACGCGATCGTGCACATGCGCAGCCGCGACATCCCGAGCCTCGAGCTCGCGCTCGAGCGCGTGCGCGTCGCGCCGAACGTCGATCACACCCGCAGCGCGATCGTGCTGTCCCGGCTGGTCAACCGCACGTCGGCCTGAGGGGCTCTTCGCACGAGTCCCGAGGAATTTCCGGCATCCTCCGCCGACGGCGCGTCGCCCGCAACGACGCGGATCTCGAGGGCGTCGTCGCCTACTCCATCGACCTCGGGATGACCCCCGGGAACAGGGGTCCGTGACCAACCTGTTACGTTCTTCCCAGACGGCCGCACGAAGAACCCCTACCTGTCCCGCGGCCGAGCACCTCGCCTCCACCCTCTGCCCACCGGCGCGTCGCCCGGCTGCAGCGGTGTGCCTCCCGCACGCCGACCGCGAGGTGCGTCGACCCGTCCAGGAGGGCACCCGTGCGCCACCGCGCCCGTTCCATCATCACGAGCACCCTCGGCGTCGCTGCGACCGCCGGCCTCATCGCCGGCGTCCCGCTGGCCATCGCTCCCCACGACACCCCCGTCGCGGCGACCTCCGGCGTCGCCCGGGTCGACGCCCAGACCGCCGCCCTGACCCGGCTCGACCGGCTCGAGCAGCAGGCCGACGCCGCCGGCGTGGCCGCCCAGAAGGCGAACGAGGCGCTGCTGCAGCACCGGTCCGCGACCACCGAGGCCGCTGCCGCGCAGGCGGAGGACGCGCTGAAGAGCGTCGCCCGGCAGCAGGACCCCCAGCTCACCGCGCTCGCCCGCGTGCTCGGCCCCGAGACCGTCGCCGACGGCGGCGAGGAGCAGGTCGACGCCGACTCGGTCATCTCGTCGAAGAGCCGTGCCGCGAAGGCCGTCCGCTTCGCCCGATCGCAGAAGGGCAAGCCGTACCGCTTCGCCGGCTCCGGGATGGGCGCCTACGACTGCTCCGGGCTGACGATGCGCAGCTACTCGAAGGCCGGCAAGGGCATCGGCGGCCACAGCGCGACCCGGCAGTACAACACCGCCAAGAAGAACCACCGCCTGGTCTCCTACGGCAAGAAGCGCGTCGGCGACCTGATCTTCTACGGCCGCCCCGGCTCCGTGTACCACGTGGCCATCTACTCCGGCCACGGCAAGATGATCGAGGCGCCGTACCCCGGCAAGCGGGTGCGCGAGGTCAAGGTCCGCAACGGCGGGCGTCTCTCGGTGGTCGGCCGCCCGGCCTGATCTCCGACCGAGGGCGGGGCGACCGGTGGCTACAGTGCTCCGGTCGCCCCGCCGCCGTCCGAGGAGAGCCATGAGCGCCGACGCACCCGTCGCCGACGAGCCGCTGCGCGGCGCGACCGCCGGGCAGGCGTACCGGCGCTACTGGCAGCGGATCGTCGTGTTCAGCGGGCGGGCCTCGCTCAGCGAGTACTGGTGGCCGGTCCTGATCGATGTGCTGGCCCTCGTCGGCGGCTCGATCCTCGTCGCCGTGCTGCTCGCGGTCGGCCGCACCGGCTCGCCGGTCGACAGCGTCACGAACGCCCTGGCCGCCGTCCTCGGCGTCCTGCTGGTGCTCCTGTCGCTCGCCATGGCCCTCGCCGGCGTCTCCGTCGGCGTCCGCCGGCTGCACGACGCCGACCTGTCCGGGTGGTTCCTGCTGCTCGGGCTGGTGCCGTCGGTCGGCGGGATCATCACGATCGTCCTCAGCCTCGTGCCGCCGAACCCCCGCGGCGCGCGCTTCGCCGCCCGCGGCCCGGAGGCGCGACCGGCGCCGGCGCCGGCGCTCGACGCGGCGGCCCGGCCCGGCTTCG